>CAVBMP010000112.1:0-3380 GCA_963596555.1 Bacteroides helcogenes | reverse complement strand
GTTATATAGAATAACATTCTTTCCTTGATTAAATGCTAAATATAATACATAAGAAAGTCCTATACCAAGAGGTACTCCTATCAATAATGATTTTAATGAATAGAATAATACTTCTAAATTAATCATTCTATTAAATTCTTTTCCTGTCATACCAACACTCTTTAATATTGCAAATTCACCTTTTCTAAGATTCATATTAGTATTAATAGTATTAAATATATTAGTAACACCAATAAGAGCTATAACAGTTATAAAACCATATAAGAATATAGCAAGTAATGTATAGAATCCCTGTAAACTCTTAGCGACTTTATCATTATTATATAAGTTATAAGAGTCTTTATCTGTAATAAATTTCTCTATATCTTCTTGTAATTTATCAGCATTAGTTGAATCAATAAAGTATGTTACACTTCCCATAGATTCACCATTTTTATATATTTTATCAAATAATTCATCACTAATTATCATAAATGCTGGTCCATAATTATTTTCAATACCCATAGGTCTTAAAGTAGTAACTTTAGCAACTTCTATTTTATTTTTTGAATAATCATCTGTACTAAAGTCATAAAAACCTCCGTTTAATGTATCTTTACTCTTAACGTTTAATACAGATAGTTCTACATTCTTACCATCTTCTACTTGAACTGTATTGTTAATAATAATTGCTTTATCTTTAACATCATCATAATTTAATTTTAATTTGTTTATGTATCTTATGTATTCGCTTTCACCAAAGGCATATACTTCAATAGTGGTTTTCTTGAGACTATCATCATAATATTTCATATATTCTTTTGTATACAAGTTATCATTTATAGAATATTGTGTAGTTCTTTTAACACTATATTTTGCTATGTTATCAAAATTTAATATACTTTTTGTTTTATTATAATCTCTATTATTAACAGATACCTCTATATTATGTGTTGCTTGTCCAAGTTCAAGTTCAAGTGTCTTTTTACCCAGTCCCATGAAGTAATAAAGTCCGATGAATACTGATACACTAATTACTATTGATATAATTGTAGTTCTATATTTTTTTCTATTTCTTTTTATATTTTTATATGATATTGTCCCACCTATTCCAAATAACTTTTGAATATATTTAGGTGATTTAATTTTCTTAGATTTAATCTTAATATCATTTTGACTTCTAATAGCACTCATCGGAGATAATTTAGATGCTCTACGTGCTATTTTAAGTGCTGAAAAATATATTGTTATGAAACTTAAAATTATTGATAGAATAATTGCTAAAATAGATGTCTTAAATATTAAAGCACCACTAACTAACATATCACCTAAAAAATGATTTGATATTTTAATTAATACAAACGCAGCAAAGATACCACAAAGTATACCAATAGGTGCCCCAATTAACCATAAAATGTATGCTTCATTAAGTACATTTTTCTTTATTTGTTTTGATGTTGCTCCTACACTTCTTAACATCCCGTATTGTTTAGTTTTTTCAGTAATAGATATATCAAAACTATTTTTAATACAATATATAGATGTAAATATAATTATAAGAATAACTATTCCACCAACAGCATACAAAGCATTCATAGATGCATTCTTAAATGAAATTGTTGATAATGTTATTAACATCTCATTAATGTCATTATGATATTTAGCATTAAGAAATTCTTTATTATAAGCTTCTATTGTTTCATTACTTAATTTATTATAATCATTAACCATACTATAATAATGATCTTCATTAATACCTAATATATTCGCAGTTGTTCTTTCAAAGTTTTTAACTCCATATTTAGTATATTTAGTATAAGTATTATAACTATCACTATTTAAGTCATAATATGTAAGAAATGTATATCCGGGTGCTTCATAACTTTCAATAAAGTTACTTGGTCTTTCCATAATACCAACAATTTTATATGTTTTAGTATATCTTTTCTTGAAAGTTTCTTCTTCTTTTAAGTAAGGATTTCTTTGACCTAATAAATAATCATCAGAATATCTATCTCCTATATCTAGAGTAATTTCATCTCCTATTTTATAATCAACTCTTCCATTTGTTTTTAAATGTCTTGGAATAACTATCTCATTATCATTTTTTGCCATTCTTCCATTTAAGATTTTAATCGCAAGACCATTTAAATCTTTTTCTTGAGCCCCGATTAAGAATGCAAACTTTTTATCAGGATTTTCACTCTTTTCAAGCGGAGCATAACCTATATTTTCACTTATATATAGTCTTTCTATATTTCTATTATTTTCAAATGACTTTAAATCATCTTTTTTAACATCATAGAATACAAAATGATAATTACCTTTGCCTTCTATAGTGTATTTAATCATGCTTTTTCTAAAACTTACAAGCATACTTGCAACTGCACAGATAAGCGCGACTGATAATATTATTCCTATTATAGTTACTATAGTTCTTTTTTTATTTAATTTTAGATTTTTGATTGTTAATTTATTAAGGATATTCATAATTATTTCTCCTTAACTATTTTTCCATCTTCTATAGTAATAATTCTATCCGCTACTGCTGCTATATCTAGATTATGTGTGATCATTATTATAGTTTGCTTATATTCTTTATTTAATTTTTTAAGTAAGTTTACAACTTCATCACTTGATTTAGAATCTAAGTTACCTGTAGGTTCATCCGCAAGTACTATTGCTGGTTTAGTAATTAATGCTCTTCCTATAGATGTTCTTTGTTGTTGACCACCAGATAATTCATTTGGTAAATGTTTTTTTCTTCTTTCAAGTCCTAGTAATTTTATCATTTCATCTAATTCAAACTTATCTACTTTTCTATTATCTAATAATAATGGTAAAGTTATATTTTCTTCAACTGTTAAAATAGGTATTAAGTTATAAAATTGATATATTAATCCTACTTCACGTCTTCTGAATATAGCAAGATTATCACTACTAAGTTTATAAATGTCTTTACCATCTATAAATACTTTACCACTAGTTGGAGTATCTACTCCACCCATTAAATGTAATAATGTAGATTTTCCACTTCCTGATGCTCCTACTATTGCTACAAATTCACCTTTTTCAACACTAAATGATATATTATCTAGTGCCACTACTTTAGAATTTTCTTTTCCGTATACTTTTGTCAAATTTTCAACTTTTAATATTTCCATACTATTCTTCCTTTCGCTTATAAGCAAAGTATAAACTATTCAAAGTGACACCTAGGTGACATGATTACAAATAAAATAAAAAACCTTCGAATGAAGGTTTATAAACCTAATTGGTGGAGAATGTGGGACTTGAACCCGCGACCCCCTGCGTGCAAGGCAGGTGCTCTAGCCAACTGAGCTAATTCCCCAATAGGTAGGCACTTGATAACAATCAAGCGTATTAATATTATCATACCG
>CAVBMP010000111.1:0-5926 GCA_963596555.1 Bacteroides helcogenes | reverse complement strand
ATTTAGAAGTTCAGGTTTAAATAGTGAACAATTAAATGAACAAAATAATAAAGATTGGATGCAATATAGAGATCTTATTAGAGGCGGAGATCCACTATATGTAGAACATGTATTTCAATATATTCCAAGTGGTACTACCCTACACTTCAAAACCCCAGATGGTAAACAAATTAATCTACAATATGTTGCTGAAAAAAATATGACAAGATAAAAGAGTTCTAATGCAGAACTCTTATTTTAATGTTTTCTTAATTTCATCTTCCTTTTTCTTACCAGTCGCAATAAGTCCAAGTGTACTAAGTCCTGCTAAGAATAAGTATAATTCTATATCTCTATCATCACCTGTCTTAGGTGTATTTTTATCATATTCTCTTTCATAATAAGTTTCTAATTCTTTATCCAATCTTTCTTTTTCTTCTTCAGTATCTGGTTTAGGAATAATAGTTTCTAATTTTTCAAAGAAATAATTAATATCATGTCTTGGAATATCTTTATCAATTTGACCATTTCTAAAATTAATAAATTCATCTAATAATAATCTAACTTCTAATTTAAATCCATCAATATTTTCTTCTATCTCACTACTTATAACAAGTATATCTTTTATTGATTCTTCAAATTCATTTTCAGTAACAGTATAGTCAATATCTGCTTCATATCCATTTATTACACCATCTTTAGTAAGAGTTGCATCTAAATCGTATTTAGCAGTAGTAGTAGTCTTTACTATTGGTTTAGAATATGTATAAACAATATCATATGTCCATGTATCCCATCTTCTTACTCTTTCAAAAGATATATCAGTTAAAGCATAACCCTGTGCGATTAAATCAGATCTTACTCTCTTATGACTTATTAAATAAACTTCTGCTTGATCATTATCAAATAATAAACCATGAGCAGTATCTCTATCATATGCATAAACATATTCAACATCACTATTAACATCAACATTTACTTTATTAATATCATAGTCAACATCATATCCTTTAGACTTCATATCATTTACATAAGCAATCGCAGATTGTTCACTATCAAATCTTTTAGATACATCTATCTTTTCAGGTTCAATCTCATAAATAGGTTTTGTATTAATGTCTACATCAACATCATACTTTTCATCACCATATTCTTTTTCAAGTTTAGTTACATAATTTCTTGCTTGTTCTAATGCGTCCTTTTCACTATTACCTTTAAGAGTCTTATTAGAAGATAATATTTCTTTACTAGAGACTATTTCTTTAACAGGTCCTTTCTCAAAACTATAATTTGTTACTGCTCCACCCTTTTCTAAAATTGCTTTTTGAGCATTCTCAAGAGTTTCTGAAGCATTACTGTCAATAACATACTTATCAGTATATTGTCTAACCACATCAAAATTTCCTTCTACAATATCACTGCTAAGTACATTACAATATTTTTGAAGATATTCAAGTCTCTTACAAGCATTTTCATATGTATCATAATATTCAACTAAATCACACTCGCTATATGATTTTTCTGTACTAGCAATTTTTCCCTGAACTTCCCTTCTATCATTATTAACACCAGCAGATGCAGATACACTAAGTATATTAGTTGCTACTAAAGCACCTGCTATAAACTTATCAACAGTTTTACTAAACATAACGTTCCTCCTTAAGACTATTATAAAAAAATAACTTGCAAAACACAAGTTATTTAAATAAATTCTTCACTCTATCTAAGAATGTAGTTTTAGTTACATTAGTTGTATCTTTTTTAACAGTATCTTTTGCTTTTACTGAATCAATAACTAATACAAATTTAGTCTCACTATCATCACTTAAGTTCTTACTACTTACTGATTTATATTCATTACCAAGTTTAACTAATTCTTTTACTCTCTTACTAGCAGGTTTAATATCATTGTTGATTGTACTAGTTAATTTTTTAATACCTTCATTATTAAATTTAGTTACTCCTTCTGATAATTGATTAATTCCATTATCAAGTTCATCTACACCAGAATATAAAGTATTTAATGAATTAGTAATTGTACTAATAGATGCAGATTTAACACCGTTAGCAACTTGATTTGCAAGAACTGGTACGATTTGATTAGCAGTAGATATTGCTGTTTCTTTTGATACACTTACTGATACAGCATCACTAACATTTTTAGCAACATATACACTTACATTAGTCGCAACATTTGTACATGAAGTTTCAAATACTTTTTGAGTATCTTCAATTTGTTTACATGATTTTAAGAATGATGCTTGTTCTTCTTCACTTAAAGATGATATATCAAGTTTACCTGCTTTAACTGCTTGACACTTAGCAGCATCCTCAAGTTTATCATTATTTTTTAAATATCCTGTTAAAGAATCTTTTACACAAGTTGTAACTATTTCTTTAACTTTAGGATCACTTGCATTCAAACTCTTACTAACTTCTTTCCATGCTTCATTTGCTATTGATGAAGTATATTCTTCACTATCAAATTGACTAGTTATTTGATTTAATATTTGTTTATTTATCGCAGATACTTCTTCATCACTTAAAGCATTCTTATCACTAGTACTTGATAAACTCTTAATAGAACTTCCAAGTTTACTCTTAAGTAAATTAGAACCGCCTTTAATTTTTTGAGCACTTTCATCAATTAAATTCATATTTTCTTGTAACTTATCACTATCACTATATAAACTATCTAACTTATCAAACATTTTTAAATCACTACTCTCTAATACTTTAGGAGTAACAACTGAATACATAGATGATAATTCAAATTTCTTAGTTTCATAACTAATAGTTATAGTATCCATATCTTTTAAACTACTTAAATCTAAACTTTCATAAAGACCTGGTGTTGCGATACCAACTACTACATTATTTTTTCCAGTAGACATAACTTTACCACTAGATACTTCAATATTGCTGTTGTTAGTGGCATCTATCATAGTCGCGAAAGTTACTACAAATGGTGTATATAATTTTTCTTTTTTACCATTAATAGTTCTATAGTGAGCATCAGTATTTTTATATTTTAATGTTATTTCAACATTTCCCTCTTTACCTAACATGTCATCTACTGACATACTTTCACCATTTAATTTATAAGATGTACTTACTGATACAGGTAAATCTTTTTCAAGTTTTCCTTGATAGAAAATATCATTGCCTTTAGCTTTCCATATAATATTTCCATCCTTAATAGTATATTTTTCATTACCATTAATATTTAATATATCTTTAAGTTCAGAATAATCTTTTAATTCATTTTCTTTATTCTTGTTGATAATTTGTTCATTAACATACATACTTCTAACATTACCATTATTTTCAAGTTTACCATATACAGTTTCATTCTTAGTTAATGCCATTATATTACTTGGTAATAATAACATTCCTGAAACTAATAATAAAGCAGCTTTTAAATTTTTGTTTTTCATTTTTTTATCATTTCCCTTCTTAATAATAAATTTATCAAACATTAACAATATCGCAGGTAACACTATTATAACTACAGCCATACTTATTAATGCACCTCTTGATATCAATGTACATAAAGAACCAACCATTTCAAGTTTAGAATAAATACCTACTCCAAATGTAGCAGCAAAGAAGCAAAGTCCACTAACTAATATTGATGAAGATGTATAGTTAAGAGTATCTATCATAGCAGATTCTTTTTCCATACCTTTCTTTCTTCTATCTATATAAGTAGTTGTAAGTAAAATTGCATAGTCAATTGTTGCTCCTAATTGTATAGTACCAAGAACTATAGGTGCCACAAAAGGAAGTGTTACTCCACCAAAATATGAAATTGACATGTTCATAAATATAGCAGACTCAATCGCAGTAATTAATAATATTGGCAATAAGAAACTTCTAAGTACAATAATTAATATAATTAGTATACAGAATATAGATGAATAATTAACATTATTAAAATCAGTATCACTAATAGAAATTAAATCTTTCATAAGTGGTCCTTCACCTGCTAAAATAGCATTTTCATCATACTTCTTAATTAATTTATTAATCTCATCAGTTTGATTATTTAACTCATCACTCGCAACTTCATAAGTTGAATTAATAAGTAACATTTTATAGTTATCATTTTCAAATATAGATTTCATATCATCACTAATCATAGTGTCAGTTATTCCATAACTTTGTAAATCATCAAATGATAATATAAAATCAACACCATCAATATCTTTTATTTCATTTGTCATGCTTACAACATCATTAGTTTTAATATTTTTACTTACTAATAATATTTCTGGACTAACAATATTGAATTTTTCTTTTAATGCATTATTAGCTTTTATACTTTCTAATGTATCTGGAAGTGATCTATCTATTTTATAATATACATCAACGTTCTTATTACCTAAGAATGCTGGTACTAATAAAATAACAAATATTATCAAAGTAACAATTCTATTTTTAACTATAAACTTGTTAACCCCTTCAAAATTAATTTTAACTTTCTTATGTTTAGTTTTATCAATTAATTTATCAAATGTAAGTAATAAACTTGGGAATAATGTAAATACACTTAATAGTCCTAACAATACTCCCTTAGCCATTACTATACCTAAGTCTTTACCTAATGTTAATTGCATAGTACATAGTACTAAGAATCCAGCAATTGTTGTAAATGAACTACCCATTACAGACTTAAATGTTTCAACAATCGCATCTTTCATCGCAAGTTCATTATTTTTACTATTCTTTTTCTTATTCTCATATGAATGATATAAGAAAATTGAAAAGTCTGTCGTAACACCAAGTTGTAACACAGCAACTAATGCCTTAGTTATATAAGATATTTGTCCCAAAAATATATTACTTCCTAAGTTATAAACTATTGCACACCCAATATTACCAAGTAATAATAAAGGTATAATATAAGAGTCAAGTGATACTTCAAGAACAAGTATACAGAATATAACAGCAATAACTTTATAAATAAATATTTCTTTTTCTGATAAGTTCATTGTATCAAGAACCATTGAACTCATCCCACCAAGTTTACATTTATCTTTAGTTATCTCTCTAATCTGACTAACCGCATCAATTGTTTTTTCATTTGATGTACCATTTTCAAATGTTATAAATAATAAGTCAGTATCTTCATCATGTAGATGACTAGTTATTTCAGTTGGTAACATTTCAACTGGAATATTAGTGCCAATCGCATCATAAAGTGAAACAACCTTATTAACACCATCAACATCTTTAATTTGTTTTTCAAGTTCTAATATATCTTTACTACTCATGTTCTCAATTATAGCAACTGAGTAAGCACCCATACCAAAGTCATCAGTTAATATATTTTGACCTTTTATAGTCTCAATATCATCTGGTAAATAAACTAAAATATCATAGTTTATCTTGGTTAAACTCATGCCTATAAATGAAAGAACTAAAAGTACTGCAGATATTATTAGTATAATTATTTTGTTCTCACAAATCTTTTGTGCTATCTTTGTCATACCATCTCTCCATTCCGATAAGATATTCTATTACAAAATCATAAAAAAATCACTAGTATTTTTCAAGAAACAGTATGTTTTTAAACACTTTTGTTAATTTTGTATTAATATTTACCCAACACAGTGTTTATTATCTTTACTTTTGTACAAAAAAGGTGTATATTGATACACGGTGAATGGAAATGGAAAAGAAAACTGATTTGAGAGTAATAAAAACAAAGAATTTAATTTATAATACTTTAATAGAACTTATGAAAGATAAGACCTTTGAAGAAATAAAAGTATCTGATATATGCAACAAAGCATTAATCAATAGATCAACCTTTTATTCTCACTATGAAGATAAATATGATTTACTAGTAGATTTTATTAATAGTCTAAAAAATGAATTTATAAGTGAACTTAATAAAAATAACAATAATTTAAATGTAAAAGAATATTATATTGAACTTATA
>CAVBMP010000110.1:0-4132 GCA_963596555.1 Bacteroides helcogenes | reverse complement strand
ATTAAAAAGTATATTAAGAGATTTAAAAATAAAAAGTATATTCTTATTACTAAAAAAGATATATTACCAAAGAGTTTGAAAGAAAAGAAACTTATTGAGTATATTAAAAATAATGTGTGTGATACAGAAAATATAATGTGTATTAGTTCAGTTAAAAATTATAATATAGATAATTTCTTAAATAAAATAAAAGAAGATAATGTTAAAAGACTTTATATAGTAGGATTTACTAATAGTGGTAAAAGTACATTTATAAATCATTTACTTACTAGTCAAATGAAGAATCCTACGATCACTACTAGTGCAATACCTAATACAACTGCTTCATATATAACTATTAAACTAGATAATAAAATAACCATAGTGGATACTCCAGGTTTTATTGACTCTAATGCTATATATAATTTTATTGATTATAATAAAACTATAAAATTGTATCCTAAAAAAGAAATAAGAGTTAAAACATTTCAAATTAGAAATGGCTATAGTATAGTAATTAATGATATATTTAGAATAGATAATTTAGGTAAAGGAAATAGTTTTAGTTTCTATATGAGTGATAAATTAAGATATGAAAAAGTAAAACTTAGGAATGAGAAATTAATGATATTACCTAGTATATCTATTGAAACAAATGAATGTACTGATGTATTAGTAAATGGTCTTGGTTTTATTAGAATTACAAAACCAGGTAAATTTAAAATATATGCACTTGATGAAAAAATGATATCTATTAGAAAGAGTATGATTTAAATGAATAAAATAAATGTAATGAGTGAAAACTTAGCAAATAAGATTGCTGCTGGTGAAGTAGTTGAAAGAATTGCTAATGTAGTAAAAGAATTAGTTGAAAATAGTATAGATGCAGGAAGTAAAAATATTAAAATTGAACTTACTGGTGCTGGTACTAAACTAATTAGAATAGTTGATGATGGTTGTGGTATGAGTCATGAAGATGCTAAATTATGTTTTCAAAGACATGCTACATCTAAAATCAAAAATGAAAATGATTTATATTTTATTAGTTCACTTGGTTTTAGAGGTGAAGCTTTAGCGGCAATATCTAGTGTTAGTAAAGTAATACTTGATACGTATGATGGAACTGAATCTACATACTTAGTGCTTAAAAATGGTAAGTTTATAGAAGAAAAAACTGGAAGTATGAGAAAAGGTACTATTATTGAAGTATCTGAGTTATTCTATAACACTCCTGCTAGACTTAAATTTATGAAAAGTGAGTATTCTGAACTTGCACTTAGTGTTTCATTTATTGAAAAGATTGCTTTATCACATCCAGATATATCATTTACATTAATTAATGATGAAAAAGAGTTAATACATACTACCGCTAGTAATGATTTATATAAAACTATACATGAGATATATGGATACACTACTAGTAAAAATATGGTTCAAATCAAGGGTGAAAACTATGATTATGAAATAAATGGATATGTAAGCAACTTAAACATAAGTAAATCTAATCGTAATAATATGATAACTCTTGTTAATGGAAGAGTAGTGTCAAATAAAGACATAAATCGTACTATTAAAGATGCATATCATACAGTACTTGCTGAAAACAAGTTTCCAATAGTAGTAATAAATATAATAACAGATCCAACTTTAGTAGATGTAAATATTCATCCGACTAAACAAGATATTAAGTTCTCTAAATTAGATAGTCTAAATGAATTATTATTTGATTTAATTAAGTCTGCTCTTAACGAAACTGATAATACATTTAAAGCATATGAAGAGACAACTATCACTAATAATGAAGTAGATGTAAGTGAAAAGAAGTATGAAAATGTAAGAATGGTATTTAATACTGATGAAGAAGTAGTTAAGTATGAAGATGTTAAAAAAGAAGATAACATGCTTATTAAACCTGTTGGTTTAGCACTCGGAACATACTTGATTGCTCAAGATGAAGATGTTATGTATATGATAGATATTCATGCTGCGAATGAAAGAATTAACTATGAAAGATATATGGATGCTCTTGCTAAAAGAGATGTATATACAACATCTATGTTATTCCCAATTCAACTTGAATACTCTAAAAACGAATATATGAATATACTTCATAATATAGATGAAATAAGAAATCTTGGATTTAAAGTAGAAGAGTTTGGGACTAATACTTTTAGAGTAACTGAGCACCCTTCATGGTTAAAAGAAGGATATGAAGAAGAAAGCATTAGAAGAATATTTGAACTTATTGGTGAATTTAAAGATACATTTGATAGAGTTAAATTTAATGAAAAAGCAGCAATAAGACTTGCTTGTAAAATGAGTGTTAAAGCAAATACTAGCATTACTCACTTTGAACAAGAAGAACTTTTAAATAGATTATTTAAATGTAAATTTCCATATACATGTCCTCATGGAAGACCAACTATTATTAAGTATCCAATATATGAACTTGAAAAACTATTTAAAAGAGTTAACTAAGGAGGGAATATGAGTTTTTTTGAATTTTTTGAAGAAGTAGAAAAAGAATTTTTTGATTATTTAGAATACTTAGAAGCAAATAATCTAGAATATGATGAGAATGGTAATATAGTGGAAAAAGGTTCATCTTTAACATTAAAACCTAGAAATAACAGTGGTAAAAATGAGTAAGATAATAGTAATAGTAGGTCCAACTGGAGTAGGAAAAACTGCTGCTTCAATTCATCTTGCTCATAAGTATAATGCTGAAGTAATAAACGCTGATTCAACTGGTGTGTACAAAGAACCATTAATCGCAACTGCTAAAGTAACAGAAGATGAAAAAGATGGAATTGTTCATCATATGCTTGATCTTGTTAGTCTTGATGAAGAATTTACTCTTTATGATTATCAAGTTAAAGGAAGAAAAGTATTAGATGATTTAATTAATCAAAACAAAAATGTAATTATAGTCGGAGGTAGTGGTCTTTATGTAAAAGCATTACTTTATGATTATAAACTTGATAAAACTGATAATGTAAGAGTAGATTATAGTGAATATACTAATCAAGAATTAAAAGATATGGCAGATAAAATAGATAAAAATAATAATATTCATGTTAATAATAGACAGAGACTTGAAAGATATATTACTTATTATAAACAAACTGGTAAAACTATTAAAAAAACAAATGATATTAATAAAAAACTATATGATTTTGATATTATTGGTCTTAAATCAGATAGAGAAACTTTATATAAAAGAATGAATGATAGAGTAGATATTATGCTTGAAAACGGACTTTTAGAAGAAGCAAAAAGTCTAAAAGATAAAAAGAATTTTAATAATATAATTGGATATAAAGAATTAAAACAATATTTTGATGGAAATTTATCATTTAATGAAGCAATCGATTTAATAAAACAAAATACAAGAAGATACTCTAAAAGACAATTCACATGGTTTAATAATCAAATGAAAGATATTAAATGGTTTGATGTTAATTATGATAATTTTAATGAAACTTTAAATGAAATTGATACGTATTTGAATCATAAGAATATCGTGTTATAATTATATTAGGAGAACATTATGGAAGATAAATTAAATAGTAAAATTGAATCAGAAATGGATAAAAAAATTGAATTTCTTAGTGAATTATTCAAAAAGTATAATGCAACAATTGATCCATTAGAAAAAGAGCATTTAAAAAAAGAAATTGCATCTGAATTAACAAGAGAAAATCAAGTTAAAAGTGAAATCAGTGCTGATGATACACTTACAATTAAATCTTTACCACCGGAAGTAGGATTAGAACCTGTACCAGAGCCAATTGAAGACTTTGATTGGAATGGTTTTTTTGAAATGCCAAGTACACAACATACTCCAATCGATGAAAAACTTTCTGCATTGGATATTACTGATTCAGTGTCACAAGTATCAGGAATAGAAACAGCAACACCTAATAGCAAACCGATAGATGGGGTGCTCTCTGCTTTAGATATTCCAGAATCAGCACAAAAAGTACCTGAATCAACATTACTTAATGATAAAGCAATTGATGAAACACTTACAGTTAAACCTTTGCCAATAGAACCAGGATTAGAGCTAATTGATGAAAAACTTTCTGCGTTAGACATTACTGATTCGGAACCAAAAATATCAAATATTGAAAAATTAGGTTCAAGTAAATTT
>CAVBMP010000109.1:0-2522 GCA_963596555.1 Bacteroides helcogenes | reverse complement strand
ATTTTATTCATTTTATCACCTAATTAATTATATTTATGTTTAAAAATATTATGTCAAACATTTGTAAATTGACTAGGGGGGGGGTGACTATGATACAATTAACACATACTAAGTAAAGTAATAGTAAAGGAGTAAGGATAAAAATATGAAAAAACGAGGTTTTACTTTAGTTGAATTACTAGCAGTAATCGCTATACTTGCAATACTAGTTATAATAGCATTACCAAATGTAATTAAATTATATAATAATGCTAAAAAGAATAGTTTTTTAACTGAGGCAAAGACAGTATATAGTGAAGTATCTAAAAAATACATATCTGAATCAATTAAAGGTAATAAGTTATCATACATTAATTCAGAAGATAATACTAAATTAGAAATGAATGGTAATAAATTAAAATATTGTATACAACTTGATAATAATGGAAATATTATTGCAATGAAAGTTGGAAATGATAATTATTATATATTTTATGATGGTAGCAAAGATATATCAAAATTAGATATTAATGATGTTTCTGAGGGAAAATATGTACAAAATAAATGTGACGCGAATACAACAATTACAAAAGATGGAACTACACCAAAACCACCAGCAAAAGCATGTACTTATGATGGTGATATAAATCCAGGTGATGCAATTCAAATAGGAATGTATACATATCATTACAAGCAAGATTATGGTGAAAATATGAATTTGATTGATATAACTTCAGATACATTTCATGTAGAATTAACAGACAAAGATTCAACTGATGCAGTAACAGAAGTACCATGTAGTAGTATAAATGGTAAATTAGTAACTTCTATGGCAACAATGTTTTTAGAAAGTCAAGCATCATCGATAGATTTAAGTAATTTTGATACATCAAAAGTAACTAATATGTCAATGATGCTTGGTGGAATTAAAACTAAAAAATTAAGTTTAAGTAGTTTTGATACATTAAATGTTGAAGACATGAGTTATATGTTTATTGAGAGTTCTGCAAAGAAAATTAAATTTTCAGATAAATTTAATACTTTAAAAGTAAAAAATATGGAGTGTATGTTTTATGACAGTTCAGCATCTACATTAGATTTAAGCAGTTTCGATACTTCAAGCGTAACTAATATGGACATGATGTTTGCTGCTAGTGAGGCAACTGAAATAAAAGGTTTGAATAAATTTGACACATCAAAAGTAACTAATATGAGAAGTATGTTTTATAAAAGTAAGGCAACCACATTAGGTTTAAATAGTTTTGATACTTCTAATGTCATTGATATGCATTCTATGTTTTCATATAGTCAAGCAACAATTTTAGATTTAAGTAGCTTTGATACCTCAAATGTTATTGATATGACTGAGATGTTTTATGGTGCTGAGGCAACGACTGGATATGCTAGAACACAAACGGATGCCGATAAATTGAATAAAAGTTCTTATAAACCATCTGGTCTTACATTTACAGTTAAATAGAGAGAAATCTCTATTTTTTTATTATAAGTGATTAAAAAACTAAAATATCTATCATAATAATATTAGGTGATCATATGGATATTGTTATAGTAATAATTAAAACTATTTTCTTTTATTTTTTTGTTCTTATTATATTTAGATTAATGGGTAAGCGTGAGATAGGACAACTTTCTATTCAAGATTTAGTTGTAAGTATTTTAATAGCGGAATTAGTGGCAATAAGTATTGAGAATTATAAAGACTCCATGATGCTTACTATTGTACCTATACTTCTTTTGTTATTCTTAGAGATTGCTGCTGGATATTTATCACTTAAATTTAATAAATTAAGAAATATTATGGATGGAAAACCTGCTTTAATTATAAATAGGGGAATTATAAATTATAAAGAGATGATTAAGCAAAGATATACTCTTGATGATTTAATGATGGAACTTAGAAACAACAATATTAAGAATCTTAAAGATGTTGAATATGCTGTATTAGAAAATAATGGGAAATTAAATATATTTAAATATAGTTTTTTAGGTTTTGATAATAGTTTACCTTTTCCATTAATATTAGATGGTGTTGTACAAAAAGATGCTTTAAATTATCTTGAAAAGGATGAAAGTTGGTTATATAGTTATTTAAAAGATAATTCATTATTAAAAGAAGATATATTCTATGCATTTTATAAGAATAAAAAGATATATGTAATTAAAAGAAACGAACTTAAGGATTAAATGCTTTTTTAAGTAATCTATAATATATATAAGTTGAAACAACCAAATTAATAATTATTGATATTAAAAGACTATACATACCAATTTTCATAAAAGAAAATATTGTTATTGAAAGAAGTCTGACTATTGAATTAATGATTGTTGCTTTCATAGTATCTTTACTTTTATTAATAGCTTGTAGTGCGTTTATTAGTGGGTATTCTATATAAAATAGTATAGTAAATGGAGAGAGTAATCTAATGTAATCAATACCTTCATTTGTGTGATATAAAATATTTAAGAAGAAACTTGGAAATAGTGATATTATAAGAGTTGATATAGCCCCGATAGTGGAAGAT
>CAVBMP010000108.1:0-5317 GCA_963596555.1 Bacteroides helcogenes | reverse complement strand
TTTTGTACATTGTAATATTCCTCTTTTTGTACATTCTTATAGTATCATTAACAATAATAACACAAGGGTATAAATAATCCACAGTTTTTACTATTTTTACTTATAAAAATAAATATATAAGAAAGAATAGCTTTTGTAAGCAAAATATCAATGATAAATCACTTACAAAAACTATTATACGAGGGAGTGATAAGATGAAATATGATTTTACAATTTTAAATGAAACAATGAAACAATACGAAGAGAACAAAGAAGAAATAATTAAAAGAAAAAAAGAATGTTTAAGACAATATACATTAAAATTTTTTGATGAATTAATGGGAAAATTTCAAAACAATGAAGAAGTTCATTATGGAGACAGTAGTACATATGTTATAACTGAGTGTTTTAATTTATTTCACACTGATATTAATACTGAAGAAGAAGGAAGGCAATTAATTATGGATGCTTTTCTTGACTTAGATTATTTAAGAGAATTATGTTCTATGTTTAGTATTTTTATGGTTGAAAAATTTGTTAATAATAAATATTATCTTAGATTTTTATTAATAAAATCATATTATAAAGATGGTGTGTATGATTTTGCTAATAATAATCCATGCACATATACTGATAATATAACATTAAAACTACGCAAAAATGATAATTGAAGTAAGGAAAATTAAATATGGAAAAGGACTTATCTTTATTAAATGAAACAATAAAACAATATGATAGAAATTCTAAAGAAATATCAGAAAGAGCAACTGAATATACGAAAAATAATGTCTTGGAATTATTTGACTCTGTTATGGAGAGTTTTTTAGAAGGCACAGATAATTCTAATGTAGTTAAATTTACTTATGATATTACATATGCTAGAGGCTGTTCTGATGCTGATATTCAAAGAATAATTAATCAAATATTTGATATTGAATATCTAAAAATATTATGTAATAAGTTTGGTGTTGTAGTTTGTGAAAGTATTAAAAGAGATAATAAAATTAAGTATGTTATTAAATTTATATTGATAAAAGAATTATATGAAGATGGAGTATATGATTTTATTGATACTAATAATCCAAGTACTTATACTGATAGTTTAACATTAAAACTACGTAAAAATAATAATTAATATAGGAAAATTTATGACTTTATACGATGAAATAGAAAATGATATGAATTGCTTTTATCTTGATGATGAAGAAGAGCAAGAGGAACAAGAAGAACAAGAAGAGCAAGAAGAACAAGAAGAAATTGTTAATGAATTAGAACTAGCAATGAGAAGAAGAAATACTGCCAAAATATTTAAAGAAGCAATTGATTATTTTGAAAGTTTGGATATAAATAGTTTTTCTGGGGACTTTGCAATATATAGAGTAGAAACAGGAATACCTTTCAATTTATCAGATGAACAATTAGATGAATATAAAGGAAGATATTATGATTTAGCGTCTCTTGGTATGTGGTGTGATAATGTTGGTATTTTCCCAGAAATGTTTATTAAAAGAAATATTGGAATGGAAAAACCACTAATCTCAGTTACTTTTATGTTTACATTAAATGCTTATTTATATCGTGAAGGTGTGTATAGTGAATTTGATAATAGTTTTACTACTAAAATGACACGTAAATTATATGGAAAAAATGATGAATAATAGGGGTGAAAATTATGTTTGATGAAGGAATATCTGAATTATATAATGATGCATATGAACAAACAATGTCATATGAAAATCAAAAAAAATATTTACAAAGGAATATAAAAGATATAGAAAGTGTAATTACAGATTTAAAAGGCAGAAATATTTCTTTAGGATTATTTATTGGACTTACTTGTTTGACTGAAACAGCTTGTCTTTTGTTTACACATGGTGCTTTGAATAGCATAATTGCAATGTTTATGAGTGGTACAGCAATTATTTTCACTACGACAATTATAAATAATCGAAACAGGCTTAGAAGATTAAAAGATTGTCTTAAATATTTAAAAAATCGTGATAGAAAACTAGATATGGAAGAAAGAGAAAAACAACTAGCAGAAACTAAAAGTAAAGACTTAGTACTAGAAAATTCATTTGTAAAAGATGTTAAGAAAAAAGAAATTGAAAGTAAAATATCTAGTCTTGATGAGTCAGATATTAACACAAGTAGAAAAAAAGAATTATTATGTTTATATAAAGAAAATATAGATTCATTTAATGAAATGTATGATAATTTTGAATTAGAGGGATTCTTGAAAAAAAGAAAATATAAGATAAATGAAATAAATTATTTATTAGGAGAAATAGAAGATACAAGAACAACTGAAAAAGCATATCAGATGAAACTAAGTAATAATTGACAATAGATTATAAATTATATATACTTAATTTAAGAATTAAGGAGAAATTTAATCATGGAAAATATTAAAATAGAAAAAAATAACTATGATAAATTTATTTTTAAAGGTTCACTAGCACTAGAAGGATATTTTGATTTTAATGATAATGATATTGAATTATATAATGCTTTTAATAAGAAACTAAAAGATTATCGTAAGTTATCTATAAAAGATGATAAAAGTAAGGAAAATATAGTTCAAGAATTAATATCGATAATTAATAAACTCGGAAAAGATAATTTTATAATTTAT
Source organism: Bacteroides helcogenes (assembly GCA_963596555.1). Taxonomy (GTDB): domain Bacteria; phylum Bacillota_I; class Bacilli_A; order RF39; family UBA660; genus CAG-1000. The sequence continues at coordinate 2,703 of CAVBMP010000108.1, read as the reverse complement.
AATGATGGAGATATTGAATATAATTTTAGTAAGACAGTAAGAGGAGATGAAAAATAATGTCTAAAGGTGGAAATAATAGAGAATGGGGTTATGCTAGTTATGATGTTGATAAATATGATGATTATAGTGATTCAAATTTACAATATACTAGTTATGAAAAAAGTGGTTCAGTAAATAAATACTCAGATAATGGTGATGGTGGACATTCACATGATTATTATAAAGATAGTGATAACTATAATAAAGGTGGAGATCCTGATAATAGTAGAAGTGAAAGCAATGGATCATCAAACCCATCTACTGGCGAAGTACAAAGTAATGGAGGTTGTTATTTAACAACTGCATGTATGAAACATTATTTAGAAAAATTTAGAGATGACTGCTACGAACTAACGGTATTAAGATGGTTTAGAGATGGTTTTATATCAAATGAAGACATCAAAGAATATTATGAAATCGCACCAGTTATTGTTGATAAAATAGATAATGAAGAACATAGTGATCTTATGTATGATTACATATATGATAATATAGTTGATTATTGTGTTAGACAAATTGAACATGGAGAATATGGCGCAGCATATGAAAGATATAAATGTAGTATTTTAGCATTAAGACAATTTTATATTGAACAAAATAAACGATTGACAAAGAATAATAATTAATATATACTTATGTAGTAACAAACGAAGAAGATATTCAAAGTAGTTTATAATGATTATACAGAAAGTTAGTGGTTGATGTAAACTAACAATTATTATAAATGAAATTACAAATATCAGAGTTTAGTAGGTGACGCTTTATAGTCATTTGAGGTAGATTAATTCTATAAATTAAGGTGGTACCACGATATATTCGTCCTTATAATGGTGCCTTTTTATTTGGAGGAAAAGATGAGAAAATTCGAAAAGATAAGTTATGATCAATTTAAGAAAGATTTTGAAGATTCTAAAGAATTATATGAAAAAATCACTCTTCCAGTTAGAAGTACTAAGCATAGTGCTGCTTATGATATTAAAAGTATGGAAGAAAAAACATTACATCCAGGTGACTCATTAGTATTTAAAACTGGTCTTAAAGTATGTATGAATCCTGATGAAGTATTATACATATATAGTAGAAGTTCTATGGGATATAAGTATGATGTGTCACTTACTAATTGTGTTGGTGTTATTGATAGTGATTTTTATAATAACGAAGATAATGAAGGACATTTTAAAGTTAAACTTATTAATCATGGAAATAAAGATTTTGAAGTTAAAATCGGAGATAGAATAGCACAAGGAGTATTTATGAAATACTTAACTGTTGATGATGAAGATGAAATAACAAATGTTAGAACTGGTGGGATAGGTTCCACTAATAAAGGAGGAAAATAATATGACATTTTTTGAAGAATTAAAATATAGAGGAGTAATTAAAGATATAAGTAGTCCTGATTTAGAGGATAAATTAAATAATGAATCACTTACATTCTATTTAGGAACTGATCCAACTGCGGATAGTTTGCATATTGGACATTATGCATCTTTTGTTACTGCGAAAAGATTATTAAAACATGGACACAAACCAATTATTTTAGTAGGTGGCGCAACTGGACTTATTGGAGATCCTAGACCTACTACTGAAAGACCTATGATTAGTAAAGAAACTGTATTAAATAATATAGAGGCACTTAAAAAACAAGTAAATGGTTTACTTGATGGAAAAGCACAAGTAGTTAATAATTATGACTGGACTCGTGATGTAACATTCTTAGATTTCTTAAGAGATATAGGAAAATATATTAATGTTAACTATATGCTTAATAAAGATATAATATCAAGACGTTTAGATAGTGGTATAACATATGCAGAGTTTTCATATACATTACTTCAGGGATTTGATTTCTTACATCTATTTAGAAACAATAATTGTGTTTTACAAGCTGCTGGTTCAGATCAATGGGGAAATATAACTACTGGTATTGAACTAATAAGAAAGATTGAAAATAAGACTGCTTATGGATTTACTATGCCATTAATATTAGATTCAACTGGTAAAAAGTTTGGTAAAAGTGAAGGAAACGCATTATGGCTTGATAAAGAAAAAACAAGTCCATATCAAATATATCAATATTTAATTAATTCTGATGATAGTAAAGTAGTTGAATACTTAAAAGTATTTACATTCTTATCAGTAGATGAAATAGAAAACCTTGCTAAAAGTGTAAAAGAAGAACCTGAAAAGAGACTTGCTCAAAAAGCATTAGCATTTGAAGTAGTAAAAGATTTACATGGTGAAGAAGAAGCAATTAAAGCAAGAAAAATAAGTGAAGAGGTATTCTCAAAAGGTTATAGTAGTGAAGGAATGCCAAGTGTAGAAGTAAAATTAAGTGAAAATATGAATATACTTGATTTACTAGTTAAAACTGATATTGCCCCATCTAAAAGCGAAGCTAGAAGATTAGTAATAGGCAATGGTATTTCAATAAATTCAGAAAAACAATCTAATCCAGATTTACTAATTACAGAAGATTTATTTAAAGATAATTCTTTAGTTATAAGTAAAGGTAAAAAGACTCATATCAAAGTTAACTTAGTAAAATAAGTTAACTTTTACTTTTAATAAGTATTTTAATGTTATATAATAATAATAGAGGTGAAAGCATGAAATATACTGAAGAAAGAAAAATATCTATTAATATTTTATTCTTTATAATAT
>CAVBMP010000107.1:0-2686 GCA_963596555.1 Bacteroides helcogenes | reverse complement strand
TAGTGTATACATTTTAACTAATGATGCGTATACATTTTAAAAAAGGATTAACAATAATCAATATTTTATTTGAATAAATATATTTTGTGATATATAATATACATTATGGAAAGAAAAGATGTTGATTTAAATTTAGTTAGTCCAATGATGAGGGAATACCTTCAAACTAAAAGTGAATATGAAGGAATAATATTATTTTATAGATTAGGTGATTTCTATGAAATGTTTTTTGATGATGCGATTACTGCTAGTCACGAGCTTGAACTTACACTAACTGGTAAACAATGTGGGCTTAGTGAAAGAGTTCCTATGTGTGGAATACCATATCATGCTTTAAATGTTTATTTAGAAAAATTAATAGATAAAGGATATAAAGTTGCGATATGTGAACAAATGGAAGATCCTAAAACAACTAAAGGTATTGTTAAAAGAGAAGTAATACAAATAGTTAGTAAAGGTACACTTACTAGTCCTGAAATAGTAAATGAAAAAGACTTTAACTATATAGCATGTATAAAAGACTATGGATATATCTATGCTCTTTCATATGCAGATCTTTTAAGTGGAAAAGTTTGCACATCACTTGTTAAACATGATATTGATAAACTAATAAGTCAAATAGTTAACTTAAACATAAAAGAATTAGTATTAAATAAAGACTTTGATATAAGAATAGTAAACATACTTAAAAACAACTATAATACATATATTTCATATTATGATAATGATGAAACTTATACAGCCCATAATATATTTCAAAATATAACAGATGATAAACTAATTAAAACAACATCACTACTTTTAAATTATTTAACTAATAGTTTAAAACAAGATATATCTCATATACAAATGGTTGAATATATAGATACAAGTATATTTTTAGATTTAGATAAAGAATGTATTAAAAACTTAGAGTTAGTTGAAACAATAAGAAGTAAAGAAAGACAAAATAGTTTACTTGGTTTTTTGGATAAGACTAAAACAGCAATGGGAAGTAGATTACTTAAAAGTTTTATTATTAGTCCATCTATTGATGTAGATGAAATAACTAAGAGACAAAATTTAACAGAAAAGTTTATAAATGATTTTATATCTACAAGTGAACTTAGAGAATTATTATATGAAATATATGATTTAGAAAGATTAACAGGTAAAGTAGCTTGTTCTACACTTACTGCTAAGGATATGTTACAGTTAAAGAGTAGTATAAAAGTATTACCTAGTATAAATAAAATATTAAAGCGATTTTGTCTTCCAACATTAGAAACATTTGATGATATATATGAACTATTAGAGGCCTCTATTAAAGAAGATGCTCCTTTTACAATAAAAGAGGGAGGCATTATTAAAGATGGATATAATAGTGAAGTAGATGAACTTAGAAGTATTAAAACTAATGGAAAAGATTTTATATCAAATTTTGAACATGAAGAGAAAGAAAGAACTGGTATTAAAGGATTAAAAATAGGATTTAATAAAGTATTTGGATATTATATAGAAGTACCAAAGGGACAAGTTAATTTAGTTAAAGAAGAATTTAACTATGATAGAAAACAAACTATATCTAATTGTGAAAGATATATAACTCCATTATTAAAAGAAAAAGAAAATTTAATATTAACTGCTGAAGAGAAATTAAATAATTTAGAATATCAAATATTTTTATCTATAAAAGAAGAAATAAAGAAGTCTATTTCTAAATTACAAACAGTTTCATCTAAAATAGCATATTATGATTGTATTCAATCTTTTGCTAAGATCGCAGAGGACTATAACTTTATAAAACCAACTATTAATAATGATAATGTAGTTGAAATAATTGGTGGTAGACATCCAGTCGTAGAAAGCGTAATTGAAAGTGAATATATTGATAATGATATATTGATGGATAAAGATACTAATATATTAATAATAACTGGTCCTAATATGAGTGGTAAATCAACTTATATGAGAGAGTTTGGTATAATAGCGATACTTAATCAAATGGGTTCATATGTACCTGCTAAGAAGTGTAATATACCTGTATTTGATAAGATATTCACAAGAATAGGTGCAAGTGATGACCTAGTAGGTGGTGAAAGTACATTCATGGTAGAAATGAAGGAAAGTGCCAATGCTATAAAGAATGCTACATCAAAAAGTTTAATATTATTTGATGAATTAGGTCGTGGAACAAGTACATATGATGGTATGTCTCTTGCTGGTTCAATAATAGAATATATAAATGAGAATATTAAATGTAAAACACTATTCTCAACACATTATCATGAACTTACTGATATGGAAAATAAATATAGTGGTATTAAAAATGTTCATGTAAAAGCATTAGAAGAAGAAGGAAATATTACATTCTTACACAAAGTATTACCGGGTTCTGTTGATAAAAGTTATGGTATAAATGTTGCTAAACTAGCAGATTTACCTAATGCTATTATTGATAGGGCAAATGAATTACTTGTCTTTTATGAAAATAAAAGCAATAAAAAAGAAAAAGTAGTAAAACAATTCACATTAGATTTAGATACTAAAACTGATACATTAAGAGAATACATAAAAACAATTAATCCACTAGAAGTAACACCTATACAAGCAATAAATATATTAGATGAAATTAAAAAGAAAAGTGAGGAATAATTATGGATATATGTGATAATCAAATAGATAAATTATGGAATGAATTTTATAC
>CAVBMP010000106.1:0-2007 GCA_963596555.1 Bacteroides helcogenes | reverse complement strand
ACATAAAGAAATCAAAATTTTTAACTTGAAGTCTTTATGTTTAACATTATACGTGATATACTTAATTATACGGAGTAAGATGTATGAATTATATTATGTATAAAATAATAAAATTTATTGGTACGCCATTATTTAGATTAGTTTATTTACCAAGAAGTTATGGTAAAAATAATATACCTAAAGATGGAAGTGTTGTTTTAGCAGGTAATCACACTAGTGTTTTAGATGCTTTAATAATGGTTTCAACTCCTAAAAGAACAGTACATATGATGGCTAAAAAAGAGTTATTTGAATCAAAGTTTACTAATTTCTTTTTTAGAAGTATGGGTTGCATCCCTGTAAACAGAAGTATACATGATAAAAATGCAAAGAATGAAGCAGTAGAGGTACTTAAAAATAATGAAGTACTTGGAATATTTCCAGAAGGTACAGTTAATAAAACAAATGAAATAGTGCTTCCATTTAAATATGGTGCTGTATCGTTTGCTAAAAAAACTAATGCATACATAGTACCTTTTGCTATAACAGGGAAATATAAAATATTTAGAAGAAGTATTAAAATAACATATGGTAAACCATATAAAGTAAAACAAGATTTAGAAGTAGAAAATAATAGACTTATGAATACAGTAAAAAGAATGATTAAAGAAGGGAATGATAAAAATTAAAACAAATAAATATCCATGGTTTAAGTACTATAAAGATATGAAAAGTACATTAAAATATCCAGATACTTCAATGTATGAACTTGTAAAAAGAGCATGTATTAAGTATCCTTCAAATATAGCATATTCTTATTTTGGGACTAAAGTAACATATAAAAGTCTTTTAAGAAAAATAGATTTGTGTGCTCAATCTTATGCTAAGATTGGTGTTGTTAAAAATAGTAATGTAACTATATGTAGTCCTAATACACCTGAGGCAATAATATCATTTTATGCTCTTAATAAAATAGGGGCAGTTGTTAATATGCTTCATCCATTATCAAGTGAAGAAGAGATTAAATTTGCACTTAATTTAACTAAGTGTGAATATCTTTTTATTGCTGATATATCATATTCTAAATTTAGAAATATAAGAAATGAAACTAGTGTTAAAAAGGTAATTTATGCACCAATTTCTGAATCAATGGATCCAATAACTAAAGTAGGATTTTATGTAACTAAAGGTAGAAAATTATTAAGACCTCTTGAAGATGATATAATTCCATATACTAGATTTATAGCATTAGGAAGATTCTATGGTAAAAAAGTAACTGATAAAAACAAAGGTGATGATGTAAGCGTTATTTTACATAGTGGTGGCACTACTGGTACGCCTAAGGGAATAATGCTTACTAATATGAATTTTAACTCTTTAGTACTTAGTGAACTTGAAATAAATAAGGTACTAGGAAGTGGAATAAGTATTCTTGCGATAATGCCAATATTCCATGGATTTGGTCTTGGTTGTACTTTTCATGCTTGTTTGGTAAGTGGAGGACATGCGATTATACTTCCAAGTGTTGATCCTAAAAAGTTTGATGCAACCTTACTTAAATATAGGCCTAATATTTTAGCATGTGTTCCTTCTGTATTAGAAACACTAACTTATAGTAAAAAACTTAAAGATGAAGATTTATCATTTATAAAATGTATTATTTGTGGAGGAGATAGTTTGTCAACTGCATTAAATAAAAGAATAGATGAGTTTTTAGAAAGTCATAATAGTAAAACTAAAGTAAGAACTGCTTTTGGTATGACAGAAGCAACCGCGGGTGTCACTATGATGCCTCTTGAAGAAACTAGATGTGAAAGTATAGGTATTCCTATACCAGATTCATTTATAAAAATAGTAAAACCTGGTACAGAAGAAGAATTAAAACCACTTGAAATAGGTGAAATATGTATTAGCGGACCTACTGTTATGAAAGGTTATTTAAACGAGAAAAAAGAAACTGATGAAATGCTTAAAAAGCATAAAGATAAAAGATTATGGTTACATAGTGGTGACTTAGGATATATGGAT
>CAVBMP010000105.1:0-5359 GCA_963596555.1 Bacteroides helcogenes | reverse complement strand
GTCAAGTAATGACTAGTAAGCATATTTTATTTGATTAGATATTTTGATATATGATAAGATAATACTAGGAGGATAACAAAATGAAAATAATACAATATGGTTGTGGCAAAATGGCTAAATACACCATGAGATATGTAATAGAGAACGGATGGGAAATTGTCGGTGCTGTCGATATAAATCCCGATATTATTGGAAAGGATATTTGTGAGGTTATAGGTTGTGATAATGTTGGTGTTAAAATCACATCAGTAGATAATGCTGAGGAACTATTTTCCAAAGTAAAAGCTGATGCTTGTATAATCACGACTATGAGTTTATTAGAAGATTGTAAAGACGCTTTGCTTTTATGTGCTAAACACGGAGTTAATGCTATTACTACTTGTGAAGAAGCATTTTATCCTATGAATTCAAATCCAAATTTAACATTAGAAATTGATAAATTAGCAAAAGAAAATGGTTGTACTATTACTGGTTCTGGTTATCAAGATGCATTTTGGGGTAACTTAATTAGCACACTTGCTGGTACAACACAAAAAATTACTAAAATAAAAGGAAGTTCATCTTATAATGTAGAAGACTATGGAATTGCTCTTGCTAAGGCACATGGAGCAGGTTTAACTACCAATGAATTCGACAAAGAGATAGCAAGTATTGATAGAATGTCTGATGAGGAACGTCAAAAATTAATTAATTCTGGTAAATATACACCAAGTTACATGTGGAATGTTAATGGATGGTTATGTGATAAATTGCATTTAGATGTAGTCAGTCAAACACAAAAATGCGTACCAATGTATTCGAAGCAAGATATTCATTCTGCTACATTAGGAATGGAAATAAAAGCAGGTACCGCCACTGGAATGAGTGCTATTGTCACAACAAAAACTAAACAAGGAATTGTTTTAGAAACCGAATGTATTGGAAAAGTCTATGATAGTAATGATTATGATAGAAATGATTGGACAGTAGAGGGAGAACCAAATACAAATCTAGTTATAACAAGACCAGCAACTGTTGAACTTACATGTAGTGCAATTGTAAATAGAATTCCAGACATAATTAAAGCCGAATCAGGATTTGTACCAACATCTAAAATGGGCGAACTAAAATATATAAATAAATAATATAACAAAAAAAGCATCATTAATGATGTCTTTTTTTATTTTATAATAGTTTAATTTATCGTTTATAATTTTCTTTTTTATTTTTACCACATTGTTTGTTTTTTAATTTTTTATACCTATTTAGTTCATTGATGGATATTATACCTTTGTCAACTGCGTCTAAAACTGCACATCCATATTTATTATCATGTGTGCAAGTTGTGAATTTACATAAAGATTCTAACCTTTTAATTTTATTAAATATTATATCTAATCCATCATTTTCTTCACACAAAGCAACACTTCTTACACCAGGTTCATCTATAACTGCTCGCGTGTCTTTCAAAATATAAAGATTCCTACTTGTAGTAGTATGTTTACCCTTATCATCAAATATTCTAATTTCATTTGTTTTAATAATATTATCTTCAAGTAAATAGTTTATTAAAGTAGATTTGCCAACACCGCTGCTTCCAATAAAGACCGCTGTTTCATTTTCTTTCCATATAGTTTTTAATTTATCAATACCAGTTCTATTGATTGTACTTATAATAAATACAGGATAATCAAAAAATCTTTCCTTCAATAAAATTATATATTCATTTATTTCATTTTCAGTACATAAATCAGCTTTAGTAAGTAAAAAGGCAACTTTAGATTTTGATTCCATACCTACTAGCACTAAACGTTCTAATTTTGCAATATTAAAGTCATTATTTAAACTAGTCACTACGAAAACAATATCTACATTCGCAGCAAGTATTTGTTTTTTTCCTTTTTTATAATTTTCATTAGTCCTATCCACAGATTTTTTTGATATACAGTTTTTTCTATTAATGACATTTTTAATTATACAATTTTCATATTTATCAATTGATACATTAACATAATCTCCAACTGATGGTAAAAAATCATTTTTATAATTATTATTTATTATTCCTTGATAAGTTCTATCATCATATAAAACCATCCAATTAGTTTTATTTACACTTATGATTCTTCCTATATTATTCATAATCCCTTTCCGTTATTATGAATAAATCATAATAACTATTTATTTAATATTTCCTTTACTGAATTATTTACAATCATCCCACAACACCTCTTTTCAAATATATTTTACAATATTCATCAAACAAAAAACAAGTGTTTATAACTTGTTAATTTTCAGTTTTATTCATCCTATCATATTGTTTATATAAATATTGAACACCATTTTCAAGATAATAATAGTGAACTATATAAAATACTAAACAGATCAGCAATATTATTGTTATAAATATAAAACTACAATAATATTTTGAAATTAAAATACTAACTAAAGTCAATAATGCAAAAGATAAAGTCACTATTAAATGTATTAATCTTTCGTGTTGAAAAAAGTTTATTTTTACTAGATGTTCATCTTTTAAAGATTTATTATTCTTATTATTTTCTAATTTATTATCTATTTCTTTAATATAATCATATAAATATTTTTTCATAACTTCCTCCTATTTAATTAAATTAACCAAATTATGTGTTAATACATCAATCAATAATAAGAATGCAGGTATAATACAAAATGAATAATACACATACTTATTAACTTTATTTTTAAATTTATCTAATAAAGGATTAACAACTCTCACTAAGAATACACCCGATATTCCAAAAAATAAAATTGATCTTAAACATATAAATCCATTTATATTACCAAAATTTAATATTTCATTATTATAATCCCATAATCTTAAACCAAAATATTCAAAAAATATAAACCCACATATGTATTCTAAAACGCCACAGACTAACATACTTCTTAAAAATATTTTAAAACTATTGTTACTATTCTTAACATTTATTAAAGTTATTAACAATCCTCCAAAAGAATATATTGGTAACCATGGACCTAATGTATCACCTCTTTTAACAAAGTAACCTAAATCAATTCTATAAAATATAGTTTCATAAATAAAACCGAATATTCCACTAATTACCATTATTAAAAGTATTTTTAAAATTTTATCTTTTTTATTCATATTATCAACTACTCTTTATTTAATTATATCTAAAATTCATAAAATTGACAATTATAAATAGTATGCTATAATATTTAGAAACACAAAGGAGGTTTTTATGCCAAAAAAGACTATTAAATTAAATAATGAAGCTAAGTTAGTTTTAGAAGGTTCTTATAATGAAGTAAATGATGTAATAATAAAAGCAATGGTAAGTTATAGATCACATGAACAATATGATTTAGGTTATGTTGTAACAAAATCATACTCAAATATGTGTGAAACTGGTTATTTCTGTTGGGATGATCAAAATGTATATTTATGTGATGATTGTAACAATTGTTATCAAATATTCAATTTTATAGAAAAACAATACATAAAAGATGAGCATTTATCTCAATATACTTATAAAAGAAGATATAAATAAAAAATTAAGTTGTCGGACTTAATTTTTTTAACTTATATTTGACCATATTAATTTTTTATTAAATAACCAAAATTCACTTCCATAAATTGTCTTAGTATCTAAATTATCCTTAGTTTGTGGACTATTTGTTAAATATCTCATCGAATAAAATATACCATCATACCTAACATATTTTTCAGTATACTCCTCATGTATCGTTATTATCGGTTTAGTATTATATTGTTCTTCTTTTAATCTAGATGAATCCATAACTATCAAAATAACGATAACAAATACTGCAATCAAAAATACTTCTAAAAATCTTTTCATACTATTCACCATTTTAATTTTATCATAAATATTTATAAAACAACATAATTATAACATTTTTTACAATTTGTTTACTTATCAATATTATCAACAAAAGATTCTGCTACTGAATCAACAAGTTCATCAAATGTTTTTTCTTTTAATTTTGATTTATCATACTTTGTTTTCTTAGTATCTTTTAAACCATCTTCTTTTTTAATGGTTTTATAAGATAAACCAGTCCCAGGAAGAGAAAGTGTTTTTTCTGTTTTTCCTTTCGCAGTTTTTCCTATTCTAAAACCTTTAACACCAAAACTATATCCAATTCCTGATTTACTTAAATTAATTCTAAAATGTTTTCCAATATTAAATGACTTTTTAAATCTAAATCCCATAAATCTCTCCTACTTTTTCTTTAATAAATCTCTTATTTCAGTTAATAAAATAGTCTCATCACTTTTTACCTTTTCTTCTTTTTTAGTTTCTTCTTTATGATGTTCTAACTTATTAAGTAATTTAACAAATATAAATACACAAAATGCAATTATTAAAAAGTTTATTATATTTTGTATAAACATACCATATTTAATAGTTGATTGTCCTATTTTAATAGATAGTTCACTAAAATCATAACCTCCTATGACAACACCAATTAAAGGCATTAATATATCATCTACTAAAGATGAAACTATACTACTAAAAGCACTACCAATAATTACACCTACTGCTAAATCTATGACATTACCTCTTTTAATAAAAGTTTTAAATTCATCTATTAATCCTTTAGATTTACCACTAACCTCTTTTAATTTGTCATTATTAATTTTAATTTTTTTCATATTACCACCAAATTAATTATATCAAATATTTAAAATTAATTATAGTTAAATTAACAATATTGATGTACCAATAACTATTAATACTAAACCTATGATAGATTTTTTTGTCATTTTTTCTTTTAACATTATATAAGACAAACCAATGCTTACAACAACACTTAATTTTTCTATTGGAAATACCATACTTGCTTGTCCATTTTTAAGTGCATGAAAATAACATACCCACGATAAACTTGTAGTGATACCAGATAATATTAAATAAATCCAAGTTTGTTTTTTAATATTTTTAATTTTCTTTGGTTTATTTTTAATAAATGCATAAATCCATATAAGTATAAATACAACTATTGTTCTATAAAAATTGCCTAAATTAGGATTTATATCTCTTAATCCAATTTTACTTATTATAGCGGACACACTTGTAAAAATTGCAGTTAGTATAGCATATTTTAACCATTTTTTATTATTAGAATGTTCAGATTTATTAACCATTAAAAAAGTACCAGTTATTATCAAAATACTAGATATGATTTTTATAATAGTTATTTTTTCATTTAAAAATATACTTGATAAAATTAATGTAATAACTATACTAGTTTTATCAACTGGTGTTACTTCATTTACATTACCAAAATCAAGTGCTTTAAAATAGTTTATCCATAATAAAGATGTAGATATTCCAGATAATACAAGATATATAAT
>CAVBMP010000104.1:0-4012 GCA_963596555.1 Bacteroides helcogenes | reverse complement strand
GGATATAAGAATATCATTTAAATATAATGACTATAAAGAGATGAGTGTACTAGCAGTACAGAAATCTAATACATTTGAGTCATATAATTCATCTGATGGAACAGTTATCAATAAAACAGTTAATGGTATTAAAACAGGTGAAGAAATACTTGATGAAATATCAAATAATAATCAATTATTATTATGGATTAGTAGAGTAGTATTAGCCATATTAAGTATGTTTGGTATATTACTAATACTTAATAATTTAAAGAAACTAAATAAAAAAGTAGTATTACTAGGGCATGTTAAAAATACTTTTATTACTTCAATATTATTAAGTATATGTCTAAGTCTTTTAGTGATAAGCATTCCTTATTTATTCTATAATATTATAGTTAGTGTAATACTTATATTTATATCAATTATATTCTTATGGATAAGTACTTTAATAGCAAGAAAAAAATCGTAAAATAAATTTACGGTTTTTATTTTATATTTTTTATTAATTATTTGGATCTATTAATGAAAGGGAAACTTTTTCTTTATCTTTGTTTATATCTATTACATAACAAGTAACTATATCACCAACACTTAATACTTCACTAGGGTGTTTAATATATTTATTAGTTATTTTTGATATGTGTACTAAAGCAGCATCATGAAGTCCTATATCTATAAATGCTCCGAAATCAACTACATTTCTAACAGTACCTTCAAGTTTCATACCAACTTTTAAGTTATCAAGTGATAAGACATCGCTTTTTAATAGAGGCGTTTCATAATCATCTCTAAAGTCTCTATTAGGCATTTTTAATGAATCAATAATATCATTTAAAGTATAAATATCTATATCTAATAATTTAGATGTTTCATTTATATCAAGATTATTTAACTTACTTATTAATTCTTTAGTACCAATATCATCTACTGTCATATTGATATGTTTTAATAATGAAAGTGTTTTATCATAACTTTCTGTATGGATATTCGTTTCATCAAGTTTATTAGTTCCATCTATTACTCTCATAAAACCTATTGCTTGTTCATAAGTTTTGTCATTTAATAATTTTTTCTTTTTGATTTCATCTCTTGAAGTTATTTTGCCATGTTCTTCTCTATATTTAATTATTTTATTAATTGCAGTAGTTGTAAGGCCAGATATATATTTTAATATAGAAGGGGAAGCTGTATTGATATTAACACCAACATTATTAACACATTTTGTAACGGTAAAATCAAGAGATTCTGATAACTTCTTTTGAGAAACATCATGCTGATACTGACCAACACCTATAGACTTTGGATCTATTTTGACAAGTTCATTTAATGGATCTTGAAGTCTTCTTGCGATAGAGACAGCACTTCTTTGTTCTACATGTAAATCAGGAAATTCTTTAATAGCAAGAGGGCTTGCACTATATACACTTGCTCCTGCTTCTGATACGATAGCAAACTTACAATGGTTTAATTCTTTAACTGTTTCACTTACTAACTTTTCACTTTCTCTAGATGCAGTACCATTCCCAATAGCAACTATATCTACTTTGAATTTATTAATTATATCTTTTAATATTTGTTTAGATTTTTCCCATTCGTTTTTAGGCTCATGAGGATATATAACAGATATGTTAAGTACTTTAGAAGTGGGATCAACTACAGCTAGTTTACAACCAGTTCTAAATGCTGGATCAAAACCTAATACAGTTTTTTCTTTCATAGGTGCGATTAATAAAAGATTTTCTAAGTTCTCTTTAAATACTTCTATAGATTTATCTTCGCTTCTAGTAGTAAGTTCACTTCTAACTTCACGTTCTATTGAAGGACTAATAAGTCTTTTATAACTGTCTTTAATAGCGTCTTTTATTAAATAGTTAACAGGGCTTTCTTTTTTAATGTTCTTAGATTCTATATATGACAATATATCTTCTGTATTAACATCTATTGATACAGATAATATTTTTTCATTTTCACCTCTGTTTATCGCTAAAACTCTATGTGGTTTTATATATTTGACAGGTTCACTAAAATCATAATACATCTCGTATGTTTTATTTGTATCTTCTGCTTTTGGTTTTAGTTTAGTAGTAAGTATACCATTTTTAAAAAAGTAACTTCTTATCCATTTTCTATAGTAAGCATTATCACTTATCCATTCAGCAATTATATATTTAGCACCGGTTAAGGCATCCTCTATAGTTTTAACATTCTCATTTAAGAATTTGTTTACTGATTCTTCATTCCATTTCTCAGGTTCACTCATTATTATTTTAGCAAGTCCTTCAAGACCATTTTTGATAGCTTCAGTTGCTTTAGTTTTTTTCTTTTCTTTATAAGGTGCATATATATCATCAACTTCAACTAATTTTTTACAAGACATTATATTATTTTTAATTTCATCTGTAAGCATTCCTTTTTCATCAATAAGTTTAATTACAGTTTCTTTTCTTTTAAGTAAATTAACTTGATATTCATAATATTCATTTATTTGTCTTATTTGTTCTTCGTCTAAAGCACCAGTTGCTTCTTTTCTATAACGTGCGATAAATGGAATAGTGTTTCCTTCCTCAAGCAGTTTTAATACTGCTTCTATTTGATTATTTTTAATATTTAAATTATTTGATATTTCATCTATTATTTCTTTATTCATCTTAACTCCTTAATCATACTTATTTATTTTATCATAATAAGATATTATTTTTAATTACAAAGACAATTTCTTTACAAAAAAAGTAATAGACAAACATATATTTTTGTGATATACTTAGTACACACGAAACAATAGAGTATATATTCATATAATATTGTAGATGTGTAATATTAAAAAAAGCAAGTGATTCCAACTTTGATAGGAACTTAAAAAAGAAGTGATTCCAACTTTGATAGGAACTTAAAAAAGCGGTGATTCCGGCCATAAACGGAACTTAAAAAAGTGGTGATTCCAGCCGTAAATGGAACTTAAAAAAGTAACTAGAGAGCAAACTCTAGTTTTTTAAATATTAAAAAAGCAAGACTAATTCAAAATCTTGCTTTTAGTTTAAAATCTTTTCTGATATTTTAGCACATATTTCTTTTATATTACTTGAACTTGTTAATTCAAATCTAACAGTGCCAAGTCCACTAATAGTTATATCAAGTTCAGCGTCTAAATCTAATGTACCAGCAGTTTCTACTGAATATGTTTGTATTTTAGAGTAGGGAATAGATGTGAAATCTTTTTTAGCACCTGTAATTCCCTGTACATTAATTGAAATTATTCTTTTGTCTGTAAATACAAGTTTATCTCTTAATGCTCCGAATGATGCGAATACTTTCTCATTGGGAATTAGAATATCACTAACTATTTTTTCTCCTTCTTTATTATCAATTGCTTTTAACTTGAAAAAAGTTTTATTTTTAAAATCTACCATAGTTCCTCCTACAACAATTATAAAGTTAAAAACAAAAAAACTCAAGAAATCTTGAGTTAATTTTCATATGGCGGAGACAGAGAGATTTGAACTCTCGCGCCAGTTTCCCGACCTATACCCTTAGCAGGGGCACCTCTTCAACCACTTGAGTATGTCTCCGTAAGCACATATAAATAATACGATAAATTTCAGAATAAGTCAAGAGAAAATATTAAAGTTAGAAAATAAGCAAAAAAACTTGTAATATACTTTACATTTATGATATTATTGATATATAAAGATATAAGGAAGTGTAAACATGAAAGATACGATAGGTTTTGAAACAACTGCGATTATAGATATAGATGAACAAATTAGAAAAAGAGAAGAAACGTTAAAAGAAGAAGAACTTTTAAATACTATTAAGATGGAACCAATACTTGAAAGAACAGTTATTGAAGAAGAAGAGCATGTCACTAAAAAGAAAAAAATGATGAGAGTTACTGATTATATGTTACTTTCTCTTATAGTGACTATTAGTTCTGTGTTTATATATGTTATATTTACTGTTAGATAACAAGACAAATAGGACTGAATTTTATTCAAAGTTCCCGTTTTAATTGGAAATGAAATATTTATAACTA
>CAVBMP010000103.1:0-3122 GCA_963596555.1 Bacteroides helcogenes | reverse complement strand
TAGCATATATGAAAATAAAAAAAAAGTTGAAAATATACTTAAACTATTATATAATTAATATGACAATAATGGAGGATATATGAGTGACATTACATTAGATAGAGTAAAACAATTTGAATCATTAGTTATTAAATGTTTGTTAAGTAAATATGGAAGTAACTTACCTCAAAATAAAATTGAATTGTTAAATTCAAGTAATTTTATTACATCAGAAATGATAACTGGTGTATCTTCTATTGAAGAAATTCAAGGTTTAGTAATTAGAACAGTTATAAAAAATGTAATTGATGTTACTTGTACAAAAGAATTGTTAGTAGATGGTGATAAAGTACTTTTACCTTATGGAGAAGATCTTGAAAATGGACTTATCGAGTACTATACAGAACAACTAGCTAGTAAATATAATATCAAAATTAATGAAATAGACGGATTAAGTGATAACATCGAAATGATTAGAAAACTTAATGAAAGATTAGACAACGGTCTTGATAAAATGGTATTTGAAAGTGATGCTATTAAGTTATTAAACAGTGCCCAATTACAAGAATTAATAGATAAAAATGATAACTTAGCAATAGAAAGATATGTAAAACAAAAAGACGCTATTTTAAATGCAGATAGTCAATTAAAGCAAGAACAATTAGATACGATTAATGGTGAACTTAGTGATAAATCAAGATTACAAATTGTTTATCTAAATGGTAAACAACATATTAAGTATGTTGATAAAAATGGTGATGTTCATTTAATTGAAACAAGAGATCCACAAATAATTTCAAAAGCATACAAAGAAAAAATGACTACATTTAACGCCAGTAATATGTTAGATGTTGATGATTTCTTTGAAGAATTAAAAGATATAAATGATGAAATTGAGTTGAAACCTTTAGAAGATAAAGATTTAGATACCATGACAAGTCAAGAAATTGATATGTTAGATTTTGTTCATTCAAATAAAAAAATAACTGAAAAAGCAAATGATGAGAAAATAACTCACTCAAAAGATAGTACTATTCATGTAATAGAAGCAACAAATGAAATAGTAACTACTGAAAAGAAATACGAAGATTCTGATATAAAGTCAAGAATAATTGCAAATGACGTTACTGGTCTTAATGCAGATGGAAGTCGTGAATATTCACAAGAAGTTACTAACAATGATGAAAGAATCATTTCAAAAGAAGAAGCACAGGTATTATATGATAAATTTGATTCTGGAGAAAAGCTTACATTAGATGAATTAAGAGCACTTAGAACATATGAAAAAAATAAAAGAAGATTAAATCAAGAAGATGCCCTTAGCGCTGAAGAAATTGCTCAAATGCAATTAGAAGATTTAAAGCAAATTAAAAGTGATGAATCTGGATACAAACTAGTTCCAAAATACTATGGATATGTACGAGGAGTATTAATGATATATATATTAATAGTAAGTGGATGTATTGGACTTGCATTAGGTACTTTATTATTTAGGATTATGAATTAGATAACATAAGTTATCTTTTTTAATTTGCTTTATATATTATCATCGCAGAAAAACAATATACTTGTTCCTCACTAAATATTGAAACCGCTGTCCTAAATTGAATATCAAGTATTTCATAATCTATACTAGATAAAAAATTATTAACACTATTTTCTAAATCTTTTTCATGATTTTCATCAATTATTTTAACTTTAATCATATTTTTCACCAATTTAATAATAACATTTCAATAAAAAAAATAATGTCGTATATTGACATTACTTTTTATTTTTATTAACTTTTTTTCTTATTTCATCAAGTTTTATAGAATTTGTTTTCTCAAGTCCCTCATCGTAAGATAATCTATTCATACTTAAACCGAGAACAAATATATATGCAAGAGCATAGAACCATAAAAGTAGCACAACAATATTCGCTAAGTTACCATATACTAAATCATATCTCGCTATATTATTAACATAATATGAGAAACAGAATGTTAAAAGTAACCAAGTAATAGTTGTAAATAATGCACCTTTAATCATATATTTACTAGGTATTTTTTCATCTGGCGCAATTACATATACTAATTTTATGAATAAATAAACTACAATTAATGAAACAGGAACTCTAAGTATAAAATATAATGTATCTACAATTATTTGATTATCAGCAATTATAGATGTAAATGAACCTATAAGTGATATTATCGCACTACCAAGTACTTGTACAATCACAATAAAACCAAATAGTAAAACTATACAGAATGTTAAAAACACTGCTTTAATCATTCTTCTTAAGAATGACGAATTATCTAGTCCATATATTGTATTACTTGCAATTATTATTGCATTACATCCATTAGCGGCAACAGTAAAACCAACTACTAAAGTAATAACAGAATCCATGGATATAGAATTTGTTAGTACTGGTTGTAATAAATCAACTACACCCTTTGGAAAAGTTTCACTTAGAAAATTATTAATTATATCCATAGGTAAATGAAACTGTGTTGATATATAAAATATTAAAGTCAAAATTGGTATAATTGCCATAAAGAATGAAAATGCAAGATTACCAGGTAATATACTCATTTCACGTGCAAATACCAATTCTTTAAATTCTTTTATTTTGTTTTTCATTTTTGACTACCTTTAGATTTCTTAATCATCATAAGTGAATCATTAATCGCATCATCAATAGTAGTTTGTTCACTATTAATCATTGAATATCCAATAGATACTCCATAATCCCTATTTGATAATGAACTTTGAATCTCACGATTTAACTTATGAATATAAGAACCTACTTTCTTTTCATCATATCCAACTAAATAAATCATAAATTCATCACCATCAGTTCTTAATATCTCTGTGTTATCTTTCTGAGTTCTTATAAGCACTGATGCAACTGATCTTATCTGATTATCTCCAGCTTCATGACCATATTTGTCATTTAAAGTCTTTAATTTATTAATATCTATTACAATAATTGCTTGTGGATATAATTTACTTGAATTCCAAAATTCTATATTATCATTTAAATAATTTCTATTCTTTAAATTAGTCATCGCATCTAAATAATATAATCTATCTTCTTTTTTTACTTTTTTCTTATATAATGAATTTCTTAAAATTCCATAAGTAACAAAAGTTAT
>CAVBMP010000102.1:0-4135 GCA_963596555.1 Bacteroides helcogenes | reverse complement strand
ATATTAAAGTTAAAGTGGATTTAAAAACAATTAATGATCAAATAGATTTTGAAAAATATGATATTGTGTATATTGGACAAGGATCAGAAGAAAACTTGTTACTAGCACTTAATGATATATTAAAAAGAAGAAATGATTTAATTAATTATATTGATAATGATAAATATATGTTTTTAACAGGTAATGCTATGTGTTTATTTGGAAGTAAAATAAACGATAATAAGAGTGAAATAGATGCACTTAACATATTTGACTATAAAAGTAATTATTTAACTAAAAGCACCTTTAAAAATGCCTCTAGTGATAGAATAGTCGGAGAAGTAGTTTGTACAACTGATTTAATAAAACATAAAATAATAGGTTTTCAAAATAGATGTGATATTATAAGTGATATAGATACACCAATATTTAAAACAGATATAAAATATTCAAACGATGGAACTAATAATAATGAAGGATTTAATTATAAAAATGTTTATGCAACTCATTTAATTGGTCCCCTATTTATTAGAAATCCTTATCTACTAGATTACTTCTTAAAAAAAGTTTGTGAAACAAAAAAATTAAAATATGAATCACTTGATAAAACAGCAATTAATGCATATAAAAAATATCTTAGTAATTTCAACTAAGATATTTTATTTTATCTATCACAAGCATTACTTTCTATAGCATTAACACTATCAGAATGTTTTTCACCTTTAAAAGCATAACATCCAATAGATATTTTACTTTTATCACCTTTAAATGTAACTGTTTGTAATTGATTATTATAAAATGCAGAATCATCAATTCTTGTAACGGTAGATGGTATTGTTACTGTTTTCAAATTATTGCCTTCGAATGCTTTATAACCTATATTTTCTAATCCCTCTGGCAATACTACAGAATTAATACCCATAGGGTTTCCATAACATACAATCTTTTTAATCTCATATTTATTATTTGATGATGTTGGCTGTACAATATTTCCATTACAACCATATCTAAATGCATCTTCACCTATTGACTTAACTTGAACTCCAGATATCTTTTCAGGTATCACAACATTCATTGAACAATTATTACCACTAGACACATTATTTTCAACAAAATAATATTGTTCTATCTCTTGTGTCTCTTTATTGAATTTAAAACACTTTTCACTCGTAGAATTTACTACTGAAATATATCTTCTAAATATTTTAACACCCTGATTTGTTTTAACTACATATATATACTTATAATCTCCTACTTTATCTTTTAAATTAGTATATGAGTACACATCATTACCTGTTAGTATTTTACCATTATAGGATACTCCTGCATCTTTATAACTTGATACATCTGTTGGTAACAAAGTAATATTTTTACTACCATTTAGTTCAAATCTATTTGCTAAAATTCTTTCTAAATAGAAATTATTTAATGTTTCATTTCCTTCAATGCTAATACCAACATACAATATTTCATCCTTATCTGCTGTGATTGTTATAACATCATCTTTAACAGTATAATATTTATCAGTATTTTCACAATCTTCACTTGTCTTATCTTTTTTACAAGCTTGTACTTGAGTTTCAGTAAACATCATCCTATTTCCAGATATTTTAGATATATTGTATTTTCCTTTAGCAAAAGATATTTTTAACATAAAATCAGTTTCATATTCATTTGTATTCTGCAATGTATTATTTTTAATCTTAATATATTTTAAATAATTATCATATTGAGTAATCTCTGTATTAATTTCATCTTCAGTATATTCTTGATCTAATATTCTTGCTAAATCCGTATATTCCTTACCACTCATTATTTTAAATGTTGGTTCATTTATCTTATTATCTTTAATGAACGGTTCTTTAAATTCTTTTTCTGTTCCAATATCTATTGTATTCAGTTTTGACAAATCAACAAATATTCCTGAATCAGCATTAGTAGGACTTACATCTAACATAAGAAAATTTTCATACGTTCCGCTTCCTAATGCATCTATTGTTACTTGTTTATTACTGTCAACAGTAGCAGTACAATCCTTAAACTTTTGACCTGTTAAAAGAGTATTACAATCAAAAGTTTTGCTTCCTGATGCGAATACCTGTGATATATTCGCAGTCTCTCTTACTTGCACTATAAATGCATTCTTCTTTGAATCATTAAATATTTTCAATACATTTGGAAGTGCTATTATAACTAATATTGCAAGTATCGCGATCACCGCTAGTAATTCAACTAATGTAAAACCTTTTCTTTTCATAATATTAATCCTTTCCTAAAAATTCTTTTAATAATTGGTTATCACTATTTAATATTTCTTTTGGTGTTCCATATTTTACAATTTCACCATCTTTTAAGAATAATACTTTATCAGCATAATTCTTTATTAAATCCATCTCATGAGATACTACTACTATAGTTGTTGTCTTAGAAAGTTCATCTAATAATTCTAATAAACTATTTATAGTACCTGGATCTAAAGCCGATGTTGGTTCATCTAATAATATAATTTCAGGTCTAGTAGCAAGTGCTCTAGCAATCGCTACTCTTTGTTTTTCTCCACCACTAAGTGTTTTAGGATATTCATTCATTTTATCTAAAATATTTACTTTACTTAATAATTCTTTTGTTTTTTCTTTTATTTCTTTTTTACTTCCTAATTTTAATATACTTGGTGCTAAAGAAATATTCTCTTCAACTGTTAAATGTGGAAATAAATTATAATTTTGAAATACCATTCCTATTTTATTTTTTAAAAATACTTTATCCATATTTTTGATATTAATATCATTGAAATAAATATTACCACTATCAGCATTTTCAAGTCCATTAATACATCTTATTAATGTAGTTTTACCACAGCCAGATGGCCCTATTATAAGTAACTTTTCATTATCATAAATATTAAAACTTATTTTATTAAATACTCTTTCTTTACCAAATTTTTTTGATATTTTATCTATTTTTATCATTATTTATCTAACTTCCTTTCTAATTTTTTCATTATTTTACTAAGAAGTCCTGTTATAATTAAATAAATAATTGCGATTAGAATTAATGGAAAGAAATAATCATATGTTCTTGATGCAATAATATCAGATGCTTTTGTTAAATCCATTATACCTATATATCCAGCAATAGCTGTTTCTTTTACCAACGTTACGAATTCATTACCTAATGAAGGCAAACTTATTCTAACTGCTTGTGGTATAATTATAGACTTCAATGTTTGAGTAAATGTAAGTCCTAAAGCAAGTCCTGCCTCTAATTGCCCATCATCTACACTATCAAAACCACTTCTTAATATTTCAGCACAATAAGCTCCTGAATTTATACCAAATGCAAGCATACCAATTATTATAGAATTAATACTACTAGTTTTAAATATAATATAATACATAATCATAAGTTGTAATACAGAAGGAGTTCCTCTAATAATAGTTACATATACTTTGCCAATAAAATTTAATATTTTACATTTACCTGTATGTTTATTAGTATATCTTACTATAGATATTAAAAATCCTATGATTATACCAATTATTAATGCACCAAATGATAATATAATAGTATTTTCTAAACCATCTAAAATCATTTTATATCTATTATCAAATATGACTGAATTATAAAAACTTTCATAAACACTTATAAACCAATTAATTATATTTTCCATAATATCTTAAGAAGTATGATTAATTACATATTCTTCTATTTTACCTTCTTTCATCAATCTATCTAATACTTTATTAATTGTATTTAGTAGTTCAGTATTTCCTTTTTTAACCGCAATAGCATACTTATCAGTTATAAGTTCTATATTTAGTATAGTAAGTGATGGATTCTTTTTAACAAGT
The DNA here is from genome assembly GCA_963596555.1 of Bacteroides helcogenes. Classification (GTDB taxonomy): domain Bacteria; phylum Bacillota_I; class Bacilli_A; order RF39; family UBA660; genus CAG-1000. Next base: position 305 of record CAVBMP010000102.1, on the reverse strand, counting down.
TCTTTTGCTGGTAATTCATCCATAACTATACAATCTGATTTATTTGCTTTAACATCTTCAGCTGCTGATAAAAATTTCTTTTGAATTATTAATTTTGCATTCTTAAAATTACTATCTATATATGTTTCAGCAACAGAACCACCTTGTACTGATATAGTTTTACTATTTAAATCATCTTTTGATTTAATAGTATTATTATATTTATTAACTACAATAACTTGTTTACTAGTTATATATTCAATTGAAAAATCAACTTCTTTTTTTCTTTCTTCAGTAACACTCATACCTGCAGCTGCAAAATCTGC
>CAVBMP010000101.1:0-9000 GCA_963596555.1 Bacteroides helcogenes | reverse complement strand
TAACATATGTAAGCAGTGAAGATGATACTAAACTAGAAATGACAGGAAGGGATCTTCAATATTGCGTATTTTTAAATGACGACGGAACCATTAAAAGTATGAAAGTATCAAATGGAGAATATATAGCAGAATTACCATCAGGTAAAAAGATAACTGACTTAAAAAGTACTGATTTAAAGGACGTACCAACCGGATATGAATTTGAATGTGTTTTGGAAGCAGTGGATTTTAAAACAGATTCATGGGCAGTAATAGCAAATAATGCAAAAAAATGCATTAATGATCCTGAAACATGTCCATATAAAGTTGGTGATGAAAAAGAAATAGAAATAAAAAAATACGGAAGACATAAGGTAAGAATAGCAAACTTAAGTTCACCAACAGAAGAAGGATGTGGAACAGAAGGTTTTTCAGAAAGTGCATGTGGATTTATAATTGAATTTTCTGATGTAATAACTAGTCAGGTTATGAATTCTAACGAAACAAATATTAAAGGATGGCCAGCAAGTGCTATGTATGGGTTCTTAAATGATGAAAATGATACAAATAGTATTATTAACTTATTACCAAATGAATTAAAAAAAGTAATTGTGAATACTAAAACTGTTTCGGGAAACGGAAGTAAAGATACTGATATTTTTACATCAAATGATAAATTATATTTACTTGCAACAAAAGAAATATATGGTGATGATTCGCTTACATTTGATATGTCAAAAAGTAGGACAAGACAATTAGATTATTATATTAACATGAAAGTAACCGTGGAAAATAATTTGGATAAAGTAGTAAAAAATCATGATAAAACTATATCTTTTTGGTGGCTTCGTTCTGCATATAATCCTGATGATCAAAGTTTTTTCATTGTTGATCCTAGCGGTTATTGTAATGTTGATGTTGCTAATAGTGAACCGTATGAAGGAATTGCACCTGCTTTTAAGAATGGTATTTCACCAGCATTTAGAATTGGATAATAAATTGAACTAATTAATAGTTCTTTTTAATTGATTTTGTGTTATTATATAAGTATGAAAGATGTTATAGATAAGATAAATGAAAATGGATTTGAATGTTTTATAGTAGGTGGTTATGTACGTGACTACTTACTTGGTATGTCTTCATATGATGTTGACATTTGTACTAACGCTAAAATAGAAGATTTAATTAAAATATTTGGTAAGGAAGGAACATATAATAAAGAATACTATACATATCATTTAACTAGAGGAGAGTATCATTATGATATTACTACATATAGACGTGAACTTGAATATAAGAAAAATAAACCTATTAAATTAGAAGTAGCGGATAACTTAAAGGAAGATTTATTAAGAAGAGACTTTACTATTAATACATTCGCACTTGATAAAGATAATAAATTCATAGATTTATTGAATTCTAAAAGAGATTTGGACTATAAACTTATAAGAGTAGTGGGAAATACTAAAGAAAAACTTCTGGAAGATAAAACTAGAATAATAAGAGCAATTAGATTTTATTGTACTCTTGATTTTGAACTAGATGATGAGATTAAAACATTTTTAAAAAGTAATGCTCATTATTTAAATGAAGTACCTTTAGAATATATAAAGAAAGAATTAACTAAAATATTTGAAAGTAATAATTATGATAAATTTTTTGATTTAGTAAACGAATATAATCTTTCTAAATATTTAAAAATTAAATTTGATAAGATTGTTAAACCATATGATTCTTATGGATTATGGGCACAAGTTGAAACAACATTACCATTTACTAAAGATGAAAAGGATATCATTGAGTCTATAAAAAACTTAATAAATTATTATAATGTCACAATAGATGATATTATGCTTTATAGAAATGAAGTTATAAATAACGTTATTAGAATACTTGATATGGATAAAGAATATAACGCTTATAAAGAATTAAAAAATGTTCATAGTATAATAGATGTAGATATTGATTTAATAACTATTAGAAAATATGTTGGTATTAATAAATCTAAAGAAGTTTTTAAAGAAATTGAGACATTAATATTGAATAATAAACTAAATAATAATAGAATAGATATTATTAACTATTTGAAAGGGAAAAAATATGAGTGATTTAAGAAATATATTTAAAAGTAAAGACTTTGTTATAAATTCTAATATTATTAAGTGTATAAAATCACTTGATATATCTTTAGATGAGTTTTTGCTTATATTATATTTCATTAATATCTCATGTGAACTTAATACAGAGGATATAAAAGATAAACTTGGTTTTGATGAAGATACTGTTTTTAATACTTTTAATAGTCTTATTAATAAAAAATATATTGAGATGGATGTTAAGAATAATAATGGTGTTATTATTGAGATGATAAAGTTAGATCCTTTTTATGATAGACTTGCACTTAATAGAAAGACTGATGATAATACTACTGATATATATTCATTATTTGAACAAGAACTTGGAAGGACACTATCTTCTTTTGAATATGAAATAATAAATAAATGGATAGAAAAAGGGATTAGTGAAGATACAATTAAAAAGGCATTAAAAGAGGCAATATTAAATGGTGTGACTAATTTTAAGTATATTGATAAAATAATTTATGATTGGTCTAAAAATAATGTTAAACAAATTAAAAAGAAAGAAACTTTAGAAGATTTGTTTGATTATGATTGGCTTGATGACAATGAATAGAGAATTAATTATTAATGAACTTGATAGACACTTTATTAATCCTAAGTGTGAACTAGAATATACAAAAGATTATGAACTATTATTATCTGTTATGTTGTCTGCTCAAACTACTGATAAAAGTGTAAATGCTGCGACTGGAGAACTTTATAAAAAATATGATACATTAGAAAAGTTATATACTCTTAGTGAGAATGAAATATCATCATATATATCAAGAATTGGTTTTCATAATGTTAAGAGTAAAAATTTTAAAAAAATAGTTTCTATTTTAAAAGATATAGGATATGTCCCAAATGATAGAGAGTTTCTTGAGTCACTTCCTGGAGTAGGGAGAAAGACAGCTTCTGTGGTACTTGGAGAGTTATTTGATGTACCTTCTTTTGCAGTTGATACTCATGTGTTTAGGCTTGCTCATAGATTTGGTATTACTAATTCTAAGGACGATGTACTAAGTACCGAAAAGAAACTTAAAAAGTATTTTAAAGAAAATGAATACAATAGAGTTAATTCTCAAATGGTGTTGTTTGGTAGATATATTTGTACTAGTAAAAAACCTAAGTGTGAACTATGTAATTTAAAAAATATATGTAAAGAAAAAAACATTCAATAGTTTGACAACTACACTGAAAAATGATATAATTTCAGTGTAATTGTTAATGAAAGGAGTGGCATATATGAAAAATAAAATTATTTATAAAATTAATAATGATGTTATTAAAAATTATGTTGAAACTATTAATTCAATGACGGAACCTATGAATAAAATTAAGAAGCAACTTAATAAAACATCTGAATCAATGCAGGGACACCTAAAAAGCATTATTGATATGTCTAATGCAATTAAAGAACTACTAATTAAGTATCCAAAAGAACATACAGAAATATTTATTGATACGATTAAACAAATAATGAATGCAAACAATGGAATGCTTTCCACTAGAATGATAGAACCACTAAATATAAATAGACAATATCTTTCAATTATGGAGAAAAATCATGAAATTGAGAAGGTATCAAGAGGTATTTATCTTTCACCAAATGCTTATGAAGATAGTTATTATTCTTTCCAACAAAAATATAAAAAAGCTATTTTTTCACATATGAATGCTCTTTATTTTTATGGTATGACAGAAGAGTTTCCATATAATTACACAGTAACTGTACCTCAATCTTATCATGTTGATGGTGTGAATGAAAAAAGTAATGTATTTTATGTTTCTGATGATGTATATGAACTTGGAACTGTAGAAGTAGAAACTCCAAATGGGAATAAAGTAAGAACTTATGATAAAGAAAGATGTATATGTGATATCATAAGATCTAAAGGCAGAATGGATTCAGAGCAAGTTAAAAAAACGATTAAACAATATATGCAATGCCGTGATAAAGATATAGCAAAACTGTCTGAATATTCAAAAAAAATGGAAATAGACGAAAAAGTGATGGAAATATTGGATGCATATTGTGAGTAATTCTGTACAAACCATAAAAGACAAACTTAAAAATGTTTCTAAAGAAAAAAATGTAGATTTCAACTCTGTAATGAGGTTCTATATGTATGATAGGTTTATTGAACGTTTATCCAAAAGTAAATATAGAGATAATTTTATTGTCAAAGGTGGTTTCTATTTGAGCAAATTATTTGGATTAGATAATAGAAGTACTATGGATATAGATACTGCGATAAGAAAAGTGAAATTTACTGAGGAAAACTTAATTAAGATAATAAACGAAATTATTGATATTGATATAGGAGATAATGTAAACTTTAAAATTGATAAAATTAAACCCATCCGTGATGAAGATGAATATGGAGGGTTAAGAATTACGATTAATTTTATGCTTGATAATATTAAGGATAAGTTTCATATTGATTTAGCAACAGGAGATCCAATATATCCAAGACCAGATAATTATAAATATGAATCTTTATTAGGAAATGAAGTTTATAAAATTTGGACATATAATCTTGAAACGGTTCTTGCAGAGAAAATAGAAACTATTCTCAGCAAGCTTGAAACAAGTAGTAGAATGAAAGACTATTATGATGTTTATTTAATATATAAATTTAAATTTGATAAAATAAATAAAGAAAAATTTAAATTTGCTGTTGAAAAAACTTTTGGAAAAAGAAAATTTGAAGCCAATCTAATCAAAAATTTAAATATTCTCAAAGAAAGCAAGATTTTAAGAGATAGATGGATAAGTTATTCAAGAAAAAATAGCTATTCTAAAGAAGTTACATTTGATGAAACGTTAAAATGCTTAGAACAATTTGTTTATATAATAATTTCTTCATAAATTAAGAATTTAAAGAGTCTAGTTTTTAGACTCTTTTGTTATTATAAACCAAATAAAAAGAATATTGTTTTAGCAATATTCCTTAATATACCACAACACTTTGTGTAAATGTTTTTGTAATACTGTTTCCTTTATAACTAAATGTAACTTTATATTCAACTTTATAACTTCCTTTTTCATTAGTTATTGTACTTGTTGATACAGATCCACCATTTACTTTCTTTGCAGAAGTAATACTAACTGATAGATTAGTTACATTTGATTTTATATTTTCTTTATTATATTTAATATATTCTATTGCTGAAATACCAAGTTCACTATAAGTACTTCCTTGTTTTAATGAAGAGGTAAGACCACTCATTTTAACATCATAATCAGAACTATTTGAACTTGAATCATCTGGTGTATTAGGAGTTTCATCTCCACCAGTACTTGTTCCATCAAATGATACAGTAGCACCACTTGAAGTATTTGTTTTAAATATTGAGTATGTACTTTTAACAATAGCACCAGTATAACCAACATAGTCACTTAAATTAATATTATATGTTGTATCTTGAGTCCATCCAAGGTATTTAGTACTACTACCTTTAGTTAAGTATATAGCAAAACCAAAGTTACCAATATTACTCTTATTATAAGATAATCGTTTATTTAAATAATCTTCTGCCCATTCAGTATAACCTTTAGTGAAGTAATTTGTTAAATATGTATTATCAACTGCATCTGGAACTCCTGGGCTTGTCCAAGAAAGTGTTATATTACCAATACCTTTAGTGGCAGTTAAATTAGTTGGATTATTAAGTTGACTAAATCTATTTGATACTTCAGAAGGTTCTGTACCTGAGATAAACATAAATGTTCCTTTAAGTTTACTTGGTGTGTATGAACTAGGTGAGGCGGCAGGTATAGTTTCAAGTTCAACTTCTGCTTGAGTTATCCCTCCTGGATTTTTAAATTTAGAATTCTTTTCATATATGTTATTACATATTTCTGCTTGTATTTTAAGTCTTTCACTTGATGCATGAGCATTTTTTAAATAATATTTATTTTTAACTGTCTCACTATTAAGACCATCTACATAACCATACCATATAGCAATAGCATAATCAGTAGTGAAACTTGATGTCCAAGCATCTGGTATAACAGAACTTGTAAGACCGAATTTCTTTAAGTAATCAGTATCATATGATGTAGTACCTGTTTTAGTAGCAACTTGTGTTCCGGATACTTTTACTCTTGATGTAGTTGCTCCTGTTAATATATTAGCAATTATATATGCTGTTTGTTCTTTCATTACTTTTTTTCTATTTACATCTTGATTTATTGTTTCTCCAGACTCACGATAAACTATTTTAGTATATGAATATGGGGAAGTGTAGTAACCACCATTACCAAATGCACTATATGCTGCGGCTAGTTGTACAGGACTTACACCATTAAATGCACCGATTGAATAACTTTCTGGTAATACTTCTTCTTTAAACGTAATACCTAAGTTTCCAGCAAATTCTTTCTTTTGCTCATTAGTTGTCATTCTAAATGCTTGAAGTGCACATGTGTTAATAGAGTTCTTTAAGCAATCTCTCATAGTCATAAATCCTTTATAACTACTGTTAAAGTTTCTCATATAACCACTACCATATTTAGTTTTTTCATCTATAAATGGTCCATATGTACTTAAGTTTTCATATTCAATAGCAGGTCCATAATCTAATATTGGTTTGATTGTTGAACCAGGCATTCTTTTTGTTTGACCATGGAATGTAGCAACATTAAGTGTCATAGCACTTGACTTATCACGACCAGCACCAACCGCTATGATAGCACCAGTATTATTATCTATTACTCCAATTCCAACTTCTATTTTATCATCTTTGAATTTCCATGTTTTATAGAAATTATTTATAACATCTTGTTTTGATTTAACCATAGTTGTATATATATCCATTGGTACATTATAAGGATTACTACCAGTTTTATCTTCTACTTCTTGAACAACAGTATCAACAAATCCTTGGTATTCACTTCCTACATTTTTATTACCTGCTAGAAAATCTTTTATTTCAACACTTGTTCCTGCTTTATATTCAGCATCTGTTATATAACCATGTCTTTTCATTAAATATAGAACAGTATTTTTTCTAGCATTACCATCATTAGGATTATAATATGGATTGTATCCATTAGGTGATTGATAAAGTCCAGCTATCATTGCTGCTTCTACTAAATTTAAGTCTTTAGCAGATTTACCAAAGTAATATTGACTTGCTTGTTCAACACCATAATTATTACTTCCTAAACATGGGATATTTACATAGTATTCAATTATTTCTTCTTTAGTTAGATTCTTTTCAATTTTAAATACTGACATATAAATATCTGTAAATTTTCTTATAATACCCTGTATACCTGTATCTACTGTATCAGTAAATGCAAGTTTAGATAGTTGCATAGTAAGTGTACTAGCACCACCACCACCTTTACCAAGTACTTGTGATATTGATGCTTTTAAGAATCTAGGAGCATCAAATCCATTATGTTTAAAGAATCTTGAGTCCTCAGTTGCAATAATCGCATCTATTAATACTTCCGGTATTTCATCATAAGTTAATTTTTCTCTTTGTTCAGCACCTAAAGTTGTAATTAAATCGCCTTTAGAATCAAATATTCTAGTTGCTTCTTTTTCAAACATTTGTTGTTCATCAAACTCAGGAGCAGATGACACTATATATGCACAAAATGCAACTCCACCAAGCAATATTATTATCGCAAGAGTTATGAGAACAATCATAAACCAATACCAAAATCTACTTTTATTTCTTTTCTTTTGTGCTTTTTCAACTATAGTATCTTTATCTTTAGTTTTTCTTCTTTTCACTTTTAAATCATTAATCCTTCCTTTTATATTCTTTTTAATCTTTTTGAAGTTTATCTTTTTCATACTTCCTCCTTAAAGTAAGCCATGTCTACCGCATCTAAATATTTTAATCTAGGAATATAACTTTCTTTAATGATATACCCATACTTAGTAATATAATCATATTCAATAGATTTTCTTTCATTAGAGTTAATGTATGCGATTAAATCTTCACCTTTTAATAGATAAAACTTGTCATTCATCATTATTATTAAAAAAACAATTCCTTTTTGTTTAATTACTTTTTTAATGTGTTCTATTTGATGTTCTTTAATATTAGATAGGGGAAATGAAGTTTTATTCTTGCATTCCTTAGCATCAAATTCAATATATTTTTCTCTATAAATACCATTATAATCAAGAGTTGATATATTTGAATATACTGCTTTATCTATTAAATGTGATTTATTATTTGGATAACTTACATTTAGTACCTTAATAGGAGTAGGTTTCTTATATATTAATGACTTATCAATACTGTTATAGTAAGTATTAGAATCATTAATTAGATTTTCAAGAAACATACCTCTATTTTTATATGAGATTTTTTCCATAAAATCACCAATTCTATTATACTATATTTATGTTTATTTTTGAATAATTAAATAATTTTATTGTGTAAAGTTAAAGTATATAGAATTGAAAAACAAAACCTTTCCTTTTTATCAAATTTGTGGTATAATACATTGCATTGAAGGAAGGGGTATTATGAATAAAAGGGTTTATAAAATATTATTTATTGTTATATTGATGTTACCAATATGTATTAGTGCAGTTGAATTAGATGGACCTACTATAGCAACAAATACTGTTAATTGTAAAGAATTACTTGGTAACAACTTAATGAAAATATTATCATTTATTATGAGTACTTTAAGAATAGGTGCTAGTATTATAGCAATAGTAAATGCTATGATTATATTACTACCAGCAGTTGTATCAAAAGATGCAGATGCTCTTAAAAAATCAGAAAAGAAATTAATCACTTTAGCAATAGTTTTAGTATTAATAATATTACTTCCTACATTACTTACTGTAATTGGTGATATATTTGGTTATGATTTATCATGTTTTGCTTAAATAATTTAAGTAAAACTCTTTTTTTT
>CAVBMP010000100.1:0-2135 GCA_963596555.1 Bacteroides helcogenes | reverse complement strand
TAAACAACACTAAACTTATCAATAAACATAATATTTTTTTCATAATATTTCTCCTTAAAAATCAATATCTTTCTTTTTTCTTACTCTTTTCTTCTTTTTATCAAAAACTTTGGCTATAAGTGAAGGGACAAGAACAACGATACAAGGTATAACTACATAATTAAATATTTTAGATATTATACGTCTTTTTAGTGTTGTATCATCTTCTTCTTCATCAAGAAAATAAGATTCATCCCCATTATCAATAGCTTTTTGCGTTTCCTCATCTTCATATTTATATTCATCTAATATTTTGACTTCTAGTGTATCCAATATATTTTCTAATAAAGCGCCCTGTTCATCCGTTAATTTTTCATAGTCAGATAACTGAAAGCAATAAACTTTATTATTAAAAACTGTAACATAAGTTAAATAATAAACTTCTGTCTTTTTATCATAAAATTTATATTTAGCAAATTTATATTTTCCACTATTATAGATTCCATAATCTTTAGAACTAACATCTTCAGCACTATTTTTAGCAAATAGTTTCACATAACTATCTGGATAATTAGTTAAAAAATTTATTCCTTCGATTTTGTCAAGAAATATAGTAAATTCAAGAAGACTATCTTTATATAATGAATCAATATAAGCATCATTATCTTGAAAATATTTGCCCATATCTTTTTCATCTGATTCAAATAACTCTAAATCTTTATTATTAGTTAAATTATCTCTAGTCAAAACATGCCAATCATCACCAAGTTCTATTTTAAGATTTATGTCTTTTATATCAATAGTTTCACCACATATTTTTATAGGCATCACTAATAATAAACAAATAACTGCATATAATAACTTTTTCATACTTTTTAATCCTTTAACGACTTAAACATTTTTTTCCATAAATTACTAGATGAATAATTTAATATTCCTGCTTTATATATCTTAAGTCCATATTTATATAATAAACCACAAGTACCAATTAATAATAATATTGATATTCCAAGGTCTAATAAGGACATCTCACCAATAGTATACATAACAGGCGCTAATATGCCTGAAATAAATGGTATAAACGCAGCTACTTTAATAAATAATGCTCCTTGATATACGGATGCATATATAGCTAAATAATATCCTATCATCAAGAATATCATAACTGGTGTTAATATCTGATTATAGTCTTCCATATTAGTTGTCATACTAGCAAGTACTCCTATAAATAATGAATATGCAAAAAAACTAAATAACATTAATAATATAAAGAATGGTATACCACTTACTAGTCTACTTGCTATATCACTTTGTAAGAACATGTTAATATATTGTGAAACACTACTTACTGATACATTACTAGATATTACATCACTTCCAGGTATTCCAGTAGTTGCAACTCTTATTAGTGCCCCAACTATTACATAGAAAATAAGTAGCAATCCTTGAACTATCGCAAATACATTAGCTGATATTAATTTAGATAAAAAATGTATTTCAGGTTTTACACTTGATATAATAACTTCCATACTCTTAGTAGACTTTTCTTCATTAATTTCAGCCCCTATCATTTGTATAATTAGTATAATAAGCAAGAAGAAAGGTACTATAAATATAATTATTATTATTCCACCTATTTTCTCCATTAACTCTTCATTTTCATTAAGGTTTTCGTCTAAAAGAGTTCTCTTTACTTCAACTGACTTATAAACATCATTTAAAGTATTTTGATCTATATTAGATTTTTCTAGTGCCAAATTTGACTTGACTGTATTTAACGCATTAATTATATTTTGATATAATACAGTATCTATATAATCATATGATATAATCTCTGCATTAAATATCTTATCTATTCCTTTACTATCACTTTTAGTAATATGAACAATTATATCATCACTTTCATCTTTAATAATTTCTTTTTTTAATTCGCTTACTTTCTTATCACTTTTCTCTATCTCAGCATTATAGTTATCAAGTATATCTAAATAACTATTTTTCATTGTTTCATTAACATCATCATATATACCCATTTCATCTACTATGTACACATGTGTTAATTTATCAAAATCCCCACCAAATAATTTAACTATACTATCTAAATTAATAAGTACAGCTATTACTATAAATAATACTAAATTAGTTATTTTAAATGA
>CAVBMP010000099.1:0-5362 GCA_963596555.1 Bacteroides helcogenes | reverse complement strand
ATATCATAATCTGATTGGATTCAATCTTTTTTAATCCAACCTAAAAATATTTTACACTATCAAATTACTCTTTTGTTTTACAATTAATTACTATTATGGTATAATCTTGTGGAAAGAAAGGGACTATTATGAAGGATACAATTTGTGCTGTAGCAACTTTAGTTGGAGAAAGTTCTATAAACGTTATAAGAGTAAGTGGAAATGAATCAATTAATATAGTAAATAAAATATTTGACAAAGATCTAAGCAAAAAATCTAGTCATACAATAACATATGGATTTATAATTGAAAATAATGAAAAAATAGATGAAGTTTTGGTAAGTATATTTAAAGCACCCAAAAGTTTTACCACCGAAGATATAGTTGAAATAAACGTTCATGGAGGAAATATATCAGTTAATAAAGTAATGGAATTATTAATATCAAATGGTGCTAGATTGGCAGAACCAGGTGAATTTTTAAAAAGAGCATTTCTAAATGGTAGAATAGATTTAACTCAAGCAGAAGCAGTAGGAGATTTAATAAATGCTCAAACTGAGGGTTCTAGAAAAATGGCTTTAAAAGGAATAGATAAAACAATATTTAATACAATTTCTGATTTAAAGCAAAAAATATTATCTTTAATAGCAAATATTGAAGTTAATATTGATTATCCTGAATATGAAGACGCTGTAATTGTAACTAAGAATTTAATAGAAGAAAATATTAATATAGTAAAATCTTCTATAACTGATTTATTAAAAAATAGTAAAAAAGGATTATTGATTAAAAATGGACTTAAAATAGCAATAGTAGGTAAACCAAATGTTGGGAAAAGTAGTTTATTAAATTTATTATTAAATGAAGATAAAGCGATTGTTACCAACATAAAAGGAACTACAAGAGATATAGTAGAAGGCAATTTATTAATTGATGGAGTAAAAATTGACATATTAGATACAGCAGGAATACGTGAGACTAATGATGTTGTAGAATCAATTGGAGTAAAGAAAAGTATAGAAGCGATAAATGCATCTGATTTAGTATTGTTTGTTATAGATAGTGAAATTGGTTTTGATAAAGAAGATGAAACAATATTAAAACAAATAAAAGATAAAAATATTTTGGTTATTTATAATAAAAAAGACAAAAATAATAATTATAAATATGGTAAATTATCAAAATATCGTCATATTAATATTTCAACATTCGATAAAGAATGTGTTGATGAATTACGAAAAAAAATATCTGAAATATTTGATTTAAAATCAATATGTGAATCTAATTATACTTATATTTCAAACGCAAGACAAATAGGTTTACTTAATAATTCAATGCAAATAATTTCCGAAATAGAAACCGCATTAGAGATGAATTATGAAATTGATATGATTGAAATAGATTTAAAAAGATTATGGAATACATTATCAAGTATAACAGGTGAAGTAAATGATGATGATTTATTAAATGAAATATTTAGTAAATTTTGTTTAGGAAAGTAGATGATATAAATGAAGTATGATGTAATAGTAGTAGGTGGAGGACATGCTGGATGTGAAGCAGCGTCTGTAAGCGCTAAAATGGGTAAAAAAACATTGTTAATTACGATTAATATTAATAATATAGCTGATATGCCATGTAATCCATCTATAGGAGGTTCAGCCAAAGGAATAGTTGTTAGAGAAATGGACGCTTTGGGTGGTCAAATGGGATATTGTGCAGATAGAACTCATTTACAAATTAAAATGTTGAATGTTAAAAAAGGTCCAGGTGTTAGATCATTAAGAGCACAAGGATGTAAAGTAAATTATCCAAAAGAGATGTTAAATCAACTTAAAAAATTAGAAAATTTAACAATAAAAGAAGATATAGTCAAAGAATTAATAGTTGAAAATAAAAAAGTATATGGAATATTAACTGAATCCGGAGAAAAAATATATAGCAAAGTTGTAATATTAACGACAGGAACATATTTAAATTCGGATATAATGTGTGGTCACGAAAAATATAAAGGTGGTCCACATGGAGAAAAAAATTCCATGTATTTAAGTACATTTTTAAAAAACAATGGAATTAATATAATTAGACTAAAAACAGGGACTCCGCCACGTATTTTAAAAAGTAGTATCAACTTTAATGAGGTTAAAATAGAAAATGGTGATAACAATTTATTAACATTTAGTAATTTTTATGATGCAACATATATTATTGATAAACAAGTTCCATGTTACTTAACTTACACTAATAAGGAAACACATAAAATTATCATGGATAATTTAGATAAATGCGCTTTGTATAGTGGAATGATTAAAGGAATTGGACCAAGATATTGTCCATCTATAGAAGATAAAGTAGTAAAATTTAATGATAAAGAAAGACATCAAATATTTTTAGAGCCAGAAAGAAGTGACGATATAGAATATTATGTAGGCGGTTTTTCGACAACTATGCCACATGAAATTCAAGAAAAATTGTTAAAAACTATGGATGGCCTTCATGATGTAAAAATTACTAAATATGGCTATGCGATTGAATATGATGCTATAGATCCATTACAACTAAAAATGAATTTAGAAAATAAAATATTAGAGAACTTATTTACAGCAGGTCAAATTAATGGAACAAGTGGTTATGAAGAAGCAGCTGCACAAGGTTTAATGGCAGGTATCAATGCTGTTTTAAAAATAGATAATAGAGAACCTTTCATTTTAAAAAGAAATGAAGCATATATCGGAGTTTTAATAGATGATTTAATAAATAAAGGAATAACTGAACCATATAGATTATTAACATCAAGAGCTGAATTTAGATTGTTACTAAGACATGATAATGCTATGATTAGATTAACAAAATATGCTGAAAAATATAATTTACTTAATGATTTTGAAAAAAATAAATATCATGAAACACTTAGTGAAATAGAAAAATTAAAAAAATACTTAAATACAACTTATGTTACTCCTAAAGAAATTGAATCATTTTTAGAACAACATAATTCATCAAAAATATATAAAAAATTATTATTAAGCAATATAATAAAAAGACCAGAAATAGATGCTAAAGAGTTATTACAATTCGAAAATGAAATTTATGACGAAAATGTTATTGAAATAGTTCAAACTGAAATAAAATATAAAGGTTATATTGATAAAACAATAAATGAAGTTGAAAAAATGTTAAAATTAGAAAATAAAAAAATACCTAATGATATTAATTATGACAAAGTACCAAATATTGCTACAGAAGCTAGACAAAAATTCACTAAAATAAGACCATTAACTATAGGACAAGCATCAAGAATTAGTGGTGTAAATCCAGCAGATATAACAATGCTATTGGTATATTTAAAAAAGGAATATAATCATGACTAAAGAAGAATTTATTAATTATTGTAGAGAATTAGGAGTTAATATAACTAATGAACTTTATGTTATGCTTAATAAATATTATGAATTGTTAGTTGAATGGAATAAGAAGTTTAATATGACTAGTATATTAGATAAAAAACAAGTTTTCTTATTACATTTTTATGATTCAATATGTTTAAGTAAAGTTATAGATTTTAATAAAGAATGTTCATTATGTGATTTTGGTACAGGTGCAGGTTTCCCTGGTATGGTGATTGCAATATTATTTAATAAAGTAAATGTAACACTAATAGAATCAAATCAAAAAAAATGTAAATTTTTAGAATATATAAAAAAAGAATTTAATCTAAAAAATGTGAATGTAATATGCTCAAGAATTGAAGTATTTGGAGTTGAAAATAGAGAAATTTTTGATTATGTAACTTGTAGAGCAGTAACATCATTACCAATAATAATAGAATTATCTACGAGCACATTAAAAGTGAATGGTTATTTAGCACCATTAAAAGCAGATTGCCGCGATGAAATTGAAAACTTTAAACTATCTGAACTACTAAAAAACTTCAATTTAGAATTAATTAAAGTTAACAATTACAATTTACCTATACAAAATGCTAATAGAATGATTCCTTTGTTTAAGAAGACAGCAATAACATCAAAAAAATATCCAAGTAATTATAGTACTATAGTAAAAAAATATAAAAAAAAGTAAAATGGTATTTTTATTGTTGATTATATGTAAAAAATCAATTAAAATAGAAATATAATAGGGGAAAAGAGGAAAAAGGATGGAAGAAAAAGATAAAATAATTTATGTTTCAGTAGATGATATAATTCCAAATAGATTTCAACCAAGACTAGCTTTTGATGAAAAAGAATTAAACAGTTTGTCTGAATCTATTAAAAAATATGGTGTTATCCAACCAATTGTATTGAGAAAAATTGGCGAAAAATATGAAATAATAGCAGGTGAAAGAAGATATAAAGCTTCTCTTTTAGCAGGTTTAATGAAAATACCAGCTATAATAAATCAAACGGATGATAATACAAGTGCTGAAATAGCATTATTGGAAAATCTTCAGAGAAAAAATTTAACAGTAATAGAAGAATCACAATCTTATAAAAAATTATTAGATAGAGGATTTACTCAAGATGAAATAGCAAATAAATTGGGAGTTAGTCAATCATCTATAGCTAATAAATTAAGACTTTTGAATTTGCCTAAAGAAGTCCAAGAAGCTTTATTATATAACAAAATTTCGGAACGTCATGCAAGAAGTTTATTATCATTAAATAATAAAGAAACACAAGTTCAATTACTAAATAAAATAATTAATGAAAAATTAACAGTTAAACAAACTGAAGAAGAAATAAGTAATATATTAAATAACAAAACAAACTTTGATGTTGAACCAAATGATTTAACAACTGACAATGAAAACAATAAACCAGTTCAAGAATTTTTAAATATTGATGTTCCTGAAGTAATAAGTATTGGGCAAGAAATTGAAAAGGATACACCTGAAAATAATCAAAGTCAAATAGAAATGAAAAATATTGAATCTAATTCCCTATCAATAAATCCTTTCCAAGAAAATTTTATGGATAAGATAAAAGAAATAAATGAAATTAGTAGTCAAGAAATATCACCTGATATGGAAAGTAAAATAGAAAAGTTAGAATTAGAAACTAAACCAAATTTAGTAGAGAATATTGATACTAGTGTTTTTAATATTCCTAATGAAAATGTTCAAGTTCAAACAAATGAAGATGATGAATCTGATGATTCTACTAGTAATAAACAACTAAGTTTACCAAAAGTAATTGAGAAAATAAGAAATTTGATTACAGAATTAAACTATGATAATAATGTTATTTCTACTAGTGAAGTGGATTTATCTGATCAATATCAAATAGTGATTAATATAAGAAAAGAGTAGGAAAGAATAAGTTTCTTACTTTTTGTTTACACTTTTAAGTTAAATTATTTTGAATATTTATTTTATAATGATATA
>CAVBMP010000098.1:0-4223 GCA_963596555.1 Bacteroides helcogenes | reverse complement strand
GTAATGTTTACTATAAATTGTAATGATAATTTAACTATTGTTAAAGTAAAAATATATACTGCTTTATTTGAAATATTAAGAGCATTAAAAGTACAGTATAAAAACAAAAAAATATTTGTAAATGATAAAGAAATTTCTAATATTAAAAGTTTTGTAGTAGACTCTAATGTTAGAAGTGTAATTATAAAGGAATAGAATTATGATATATGTTTTTTTAGGTAGTGAAGTAAACTTATTAAAAAGAAAAATAGATGGTTTAATTAAAGAATTAAATATAAATAACATAATTAATTATGATTATGATGAGTATAATATTATTGATATATTAAATGAGGTTAATTATGTAGATTTATTTAATGATAAGAAACTTATAATAGTAAGTAATTTTTCTTTTAAGAAAATGAAAGATAAAGATGAAAAAGAATTTATAAAATATATAGATAATATGAATGATAATGTTATTGTTTTTAAATGCATAGATAATTCTTTAGATGAAAGAAAAACTATTACTAAAAAATTAAGAGAAAAATGTAAAGTAGAAGAAATAAAGAAAATGGATTATAAAGAGTTGCATGAATATATTACTAATATGTTTGCAAAAAATAATAAGAAAATAACTTATAACCAAGTGAAAGAAATATTAAATAGATGTGAGTATAATGATGACTTTGCGATTAATGAAACAGAGAAATTACTTTTATATAAACTAGGTGAAGAAGTAATAACTGATGAAGATATAGAAAAAGTAGTAAGTAAAAACTCTGAAAAAGAAATATTTACTTTAAGCGATGCGGTTATGAAAAAAAATATAAAACAAATATATGAGTCATATAATATTTTAATAAAAAGTAATATTGATCCAGTTGTTATAATTGATAGTTTAGAAAGACAATTTAGAACTTTATATCAAGTTAAAGTACTAAGTAAAACTATGAGTGAAAAAGATATTGTTAGAAAATTAGGAATTAATGCTTATGTGGTTAAAAAAGCATATGAAAATATAAATAATTATAAAGAAGAAGAAATTATAAATAATTTGTATGAACTTAGTAATTTAGATATAGATATTAAAATAAATGGTCTTGATAAATATAAGGTACTTGAGAATTTTTTCTTAAAAATATAATGTATATACTTTACATCAGATACGTAAAATATAATGAAGTATAGCATAATTTATCGTATAATAATAAATAGGGAAGTGATATAATGTTAATTCTTGCGAAAAGTATATTAGGAATGATGATTGGTTTCTTTTTAGCAGTTGTATTAGGATGGTTTTTAATACCTGTTTTAAAGAAATTGAAATGTAAACAAAGTATTAGTGTATTTACTGCTTTTAGTCATGCTAAAAAGAATGGTACACCTACGATAGGTGGGTTAATATTTATAATACCAACACTACTTGCGATGTTATTTTTATATTTAAGAGGTTCACTTCAAATAACACATAGTTTACTTATTATAATATTTGTATTTGTATCTTATGCTATGCTTGGTTTTGTAGATGATTATTTGAAGATTAGAGAACATAATAATGATGGTCTTTCAATACCACAGAAATTACTTGCTCAAGTGTTAATAGCTCTTATATTCTTCTATATATATATGCAAGGTGGAGGAGATGCTAATGTAACTATTTCATCATTAAATATTAGTATTGATATGAAATGGTTTTATGGAATATTTATATTATTCTTATTAGTAGGTTCATCAAATGCAGTTAATTTAACTGATGGATTAGATGGTCTTGCTGGTGGACTTTCATTAATAGCATTCTTAAGTTTTGGTATTATTACTTGGGGTTCAACTTGGATAGAAGGATATCAAGAAATAGCAATATTCTGTTTTATACTTGTAGGTTCAATATTGGGATTCTTAGTTTATAATACACATCCTGCGAAAGTATTTATGGGAGATACTGGTTCACTATCATTAGGTGCGACTTTAGCGGCAGTGGCAATATTAACTGAACATGAACTTTCTCTTGCTGTTATAGGTGGTGTATTTGTAATAGAGGCGTTATCTAGTATAATACAATTAACTGCTATAAAAAAATTTGGTAAGAAAGTATTTTTAATGACTCCTATACATCATCATTTTGAAAAACTAGGATGGGAAGAAACAGATATAGTTAAAATGTTTTATATAGTAGGATTTATGTTAGGAATGGTAGCAATTTATTATGGAGTTTGGATGTAAGAAAGGAATGATTCTTCATAAAAACAAATAAAATTGTTATTATTAGTACTCTTATATTATCTATAATTGGTACTATTATGATATATTCAAGTAGTTATATATGGGCAGAATATAAATATAATAATCCATATAAATATGTAATATCTCAAATGATATTTTTAGTCATTGGTATATTTTTAATGAAATTATTTAGAAAAATAGATTATAATATTTACAAAAGAAAAGCAAATACTTTTTTAGGTATTTGTTTTTTGTTACTTATTTTAGTTTTAATACCTGGGATAGGTAGTGTTAGAAATGGAAGTAGGAGTTGGTTTGGTCTTTTTGGATTAGGTTTTCAACCAAGTGAACTTTCAAAACTAGCTATTATTATTTTTACGGCTAAATATTTGTCAAATAATGATAAATTAAAGAGAAATACATTTAAGTTTATATTACCAATTCTAGGAGTTATTTTAACGCTATTTGGACTTATTATGTTAGAACCAGACTTTGGTACTGGTATGGTTATTGTAATATCTTTAATTGGTTTGATATTTATATCTGGAACTGATACATCTATATTTGTGAAACTAGGTATTATTGGTGTTATTGGAATAGTGGTACTTATATTAATCGCACCATATAGATTAAGTAGAATCACTTCATTTTTAAATCCATGGTCAGATCCTTTGGGAAGTGGATTTCAAATGATACAAAGTTTATATGCAATCGGACCAGGAGGACTTTTAGGATTTGGTTTTTTAGGTTCAAGACAAAAACATTTTTATTTACCAGAACCACAAACTGATTTTATATTTTCAATTATAACAGAAGAGTTTGGCTTTATCGGTGCCTTAGTAGTTATATCACTATTTATAATACTTTATTATAATATAACTAAACTAGCTATAAGATGTAATGATTTATTTGGTAAATATTTAATATTTGGACTTCTTTTCTTACTTGTTTTTCAAACTTTATTAAATTTATCAGTAGTAGTAGGATTAGTACCTATAACTGGAGTAACATTACCTTTTATAAGCTATGGAGGTTCATCTTTATTAGTAAGTATGATATCTATTGGTATAATTCTTAATGTTAGTGATAAAGAATAGTACTTATGAATATTACTGGAGTGCTCACTAAACAAAATCTGTTAAAAAGGACATTTTGTACAGTACACTGTACAAAATTGACAATAAAGTTTATTTGAGTTATAATGTAGTAGGAGATGAATAATATGATAAAAAGAGAAAAATATCTAAAAAACATTAGACCTTTTTATGAACAAGATTTGATTAAAGTAATAACAGGTATCAGAAGATGTGGTAAATCAGTTATATTAACTCAAATAATGGATGAATTAAAACAAACTGGTATAAAAGAAGAACAGATAATATATATTAATTTTGAATTTGCAGATTATATTGATATTACTGATGCTAAAGAATTAAATAATTTTATTGAAAAAAAGTTAGTTAATAAAAATAAATATTATGTATTTTTTGATGAGATTCAAAATGTAAGTAATTGGGAGAAAGTAGTAAATTCGCTTAAGTCTAAATACAAAGAAAATATTTCAATATTTATTACTGGTTCTAATAGTGATTTACTTTCAGGAGAGTTAGCAACTCATATTGCTGGCAGATATGTAAGTTTTAAAGTTTATCCATTTACATTTGATGAAGTATGTGAATTTAAAAATATTAAGAATAAAGATAAATATGAGTTAGAAAAAACATTTAATGATTATATTATTTGGGGAGGAATGCCTCAGAGATTTTCTATGGATGATGAACTACAAGTTAAAACATATTTATCTGATGTATATAATTCAATTGTTATTAAAGATATAGTTGAAAGATTTAAAATCAAAGATCTTGATTTATTTAATAAAATACTAACTTTTATTGTTACAACTCCTTCTCAAACTTTTTCAGCAGAAAGTTTATCAAATTATTTATTAAGCGAAAAAATTGAAGTTTCTAAAATAACTATATATAATTATTTAGAATATATGTGTAGAGCAATGCTTATAA
>CAVBMP010000097.1:0-4008 GCA_963596555.1 Bacteroides helcogenes | reverse complement strand
AACTTAATGACATATCATATGCTTCATAAAACTTATTCTCATCTATTATTTTATCAAGTAATTCTAGAGACACATCTTTCAAAAGTAATAAATCATATTTTAAAATAACATCTTCAAAAAGTATGATTTCATTATTATCAAAATATACCTTATATTTGTTTTTACCCACTTTTTTATATTTATTTATTTTCATTTATGCCTCCATACATTATTAACATAATACACCACGAATACATGTTTGTCAATCTATATATTTTATTTAATTAACTTTTTTTACAAGAAAAAAAGTCTCATATGAAACTTTTTAATCATTACTATAATTTGTAAAATATCTTTGAATTAATACAACTGGAGTACCTTTATCTCCACTTCCACTTGTTAAATCACAAAGACTTCCAAGTAAATCTGTATAACGTCTTGGTGTTGTACCCTGAGTAGCCATAGTGCCTTTTAATTCTTTATCTTTTGCTTTAATTTCTTCTCTCATTGCTTCATTTAACTCTTCACCATGAAGATTTTTAAATTTATTTTCACTGAAGTATTTAAGCTTTATTTCATTTGGACTTCCTTCTAAACCACTAGTATAAGCAGGACTAACAACTGGATCAGCAAGTTCCCATATTTTACCTACTGGATCTTTAAATGCTCCATCACCATATACCATTACCTCTATATTTTTACCTGTTTTCTCTTTCATTAAACTTTGTATTTTTTTAACAAGTACATCTCCAGTTCTTGGAAATAATTTAACTCTTTCTTCAGTAGAACGATTACTACCTAAAAGACCATATGGTGAGTATCCACTACCATCAACACTTTGATTTAATATTTCACTCATCATTATTACATTAGCGCTACTGTCACTTTTTAATATTCTTTCTTTAGTTTCTTTTCTTGTATGAATATCACACACTATAACATCTTTAGTATATTTTAAAATATCCTCTGGCTTATTTGAAAATACCATCTCAAACTCACAACCTTCTTTTAATACTAAATCTCTATACACTTCATACATATTAACACCTGTAAATAAATGTTTAAAATGAATGAATTTTTCTTTGTATTCTTCTTCAGTTATTAAATCAGACAATCCAATATTATATTTAATTAAATCATCCTTATATAAAATATCATTACCAACTTCATCAGATGGAAAACTAGATAAAATAGTTATCTTCTTAGTACTTCTTGCCATTGCTGATAAAAGTACTGCGAATCTATTTCTACTTAATATTGGAAAAACTACACCAATATGATCAGAATTTAATTTGTTTTTGATATCTTTTGCTATTTGATCTAAAGTAGCAAAATTACCTTCACTTATTCCCACTACTGCTTCTGTTACAGCAATAACATCTTTGTCATTAAAATCAAATTTTTCACTTTCACTTGCTTTTAATACAGAATCTACTACTATAGATGCAAGATCATCACCCTCTTTTATAATAGGTGTTCTAATACCTCTAACTATAGTTCCTACATTTCTCATAAAACCACTCTCCTATTATATTTTAACATTTTTAATAATTAATAAAAACCATATATTACATATGTTTTACATTTATATTCATACTTCCATCAACAGAATACATCAACAAACTTCTATCTAATGCATTTGAAACACTAGTGTGATAATACCATTTATCATCTTTAATAAACCCTAAATATCCGTATGAATTTTTATTTCTATTTTTAAGATTTTCATTTGACAAGAGCGTATCAGTAAGAATTTCATTGCTTTTAAGAGCAAATAAATCATTCTCAGTAAGTACTTTATATTTACTAAAATTAAATTTATCTCGTTCTTCCGATAAAGTCAAAACATTATATGAACGTAGATTTATACCAGATACTTTAGTTTTAAACATAGAATCAATAATGATAACTGAAGTTCCATTGCTTCTTCTTAATATTCTAGTTCTAACACTCCTATTGGCATTACTTTTATCATAATAATATTCATCATTTTCATTTATACCGCCCAAATATTGATCACTTTTTTCTGAACAAAAAAGTTTTCTTATTATTTCAAATCTATTTTTACATCTTATAATGGATTTATTTATTTCTTCTAGTTTTTCTGTTTTTTCTAATTCTGTTAAATCATCATCTCTTTTTATTGCTTCACTTTTAATTTTTAAATCATCAGATTTTTTTCTTTCTTTATCTAAATCAAAATCTGCCAAATATATTTTAGGTGAACTAATTTTTTTATTAGGATTAACACTAAATGAAATATACACTTGTAAAGACTTCGCATTATCAGGAGCAAATTCATTATACAAACCTATTTTAGCAACATTAAATATACTTCCATCTTTCTTTTTAAACTTTTCAAAATTGTAACTCTGTGAATATGATAAAACTGATGATAAAAGTTGTCTTTTTTCTTTTGTTGTCATAGAACTAAAATTTCCTTTATGCTTACTTTCTACACCTCGAAATGGTATATGCTTTTTTTCAAATTCATCAACATCTTGTGCAAAAAAACATAAAAGGTTTTCATTATCTGTATCAGTTCTATATACTTGAGAATCCCATGTTAAATCACAATAGTATGTTTTTCCATTCAATGTAATTGTATTCCATGCATGACCTTCAGAAGATGCTTTGCCTATTAAATACTCACATGGAATATCTAATCTATCCATAAGTTCTTTATACATATAAGAATAACCAGCACAGACAACTTCTTGTAATAAAAATCCCCTTAATGATCTTATTTTAAATGATTTTTTATCAAAATATTCTGGATCATATTTAGTATTTGTCATAATATAATTATAAACATACACTGCAGTTTGTGCTTTTGACCAATTTGGATTTATTTTACTAAGTATTCTCTCAATTTTATGATTAATTCTTTTAATTTCACTAGGAGTATATATAGATGCATCTAATAAATCAGATAAATTTTTCTCATTACAACTAGATAATATTCTTTCATCATTTACAGATGATAATCTTATAATCAAATTATCTATTCCACGCAAAATATCTATTCCCTCTTCAGTTACAGAAGCAGTATTTTTAGTAATAACACACACTCTAACATTAGGATGATTATTTCTATGTATCGCTATTATATCTCTAATTTGTTTAGCTGTATATTCTGTGATCATTGAACACTCAATACAATATACTCCTCTAGACTCTAATGCTTTAACAGCGGTTTTATCATTAATCATTATCAACATCCTCTTTAGTATAAATAAATGAATGTCTGTTAGTTACTTTAACTCCTTTATAAACCAATTCTCTAAAGATTAATTTATTATTTCTAAACTGACTTCCTGATATTGAAACGCACTTTAAATTAGGTAAATATTTCAAAAACGAAAAGTCAACTATGTTACTATCATCAAGATCAATAGTATCCAAATTATTAAGATTACTTAATGCACTAATATCATCTATCTTACTACTTGTTAATGATAAATATTGAAGTTCATTTAAACTATTTAAAAAATCTAAGTTTTCTAGAGTTATATCTATTAAATATAATCTTTTTAAATGAAGTTGTTTAGATACAAAATTATAATCAGATATTTTACTTTTAATAATACCTAATGTATCTAATAAATAGTTATCTATAAAAGATATTTCTTCTACTATAGAATTATTAAAAATTAATTTTTTAAGTGGTAAATATGTAAAATACTTATTATCTGTTTCTGATACATAAACAAAATTTAATCTTAATGATTCTAAGTTATGAAAATCAGATAATACATTAAGATCCATCGGAGTAGTAATATGATACTCATAATCATAAAAGTCTATTACTAAATCATCTACTAAATTTAACTCTTCAGGAGTAAATTCCTTTTTAGTAACCAATAGTTTATCACATAAAAATTCTATTAAATTATCATTGTATTTCATACTTACTCCTCTACTTTAATCTAGTATACCATAAATTACACAAAATAAAAAGTGCATAAGCACTATGATTGAGTAAAATGGTTTCGGATAGACATAAAAAAGAAGACACTCTATAATAGT
>CAVBMP010000096.1:0-7304 GCA_963596555.1 Bacteroides helcogenes | reverse complement strand
GCTATATATACTATATTTACTGTTTTTACTCCATCAATATTTATATTTATTTTAGGTAGACATAGTATTAAAGAATTAAAAAGTGAGTTCAAACTTTATGATAAAAAATCATTTTTATTATCAGCATTTACTTGGTGTTTGATGCTTATATCATCAGTAAGAGCATATCAACTTGGAAGTGTTACATTAATCGCACCACTTCTTACATTAACTTCAATATTAAATACAGTGTACGAATACTTTATTAATAAAGATAAAAATAAAATAATACAAAAAGTAATAGCGTCTATTATGATAATATTAGGCGTATTGATAATTAAGATGTAATATTGAAATATGGAAGATTTTTATTGTATAATGTACTTAAAGTAGGTGACATATGGATATAGAGGATTTGTTCTTTAAAAAATATATTGGTGAATTTTATAGTCAAAATAACATGGATGAATTATATAAATATGTACAAACATGTACAGAAGAATTAACTATTTCTAGTTCGGATTTAACGGATTTTATAATGCAAACAATAAAAGGCGGAACACCTGATATGAAAATAAAATATGGTGATAATTCTATTAATGCGTCTTATATATTTAATGAAGTTAGTGAAAAAATATTAGAAAATATTCCAGAAACTATTAAGAAACTTAGTGTACCTTATCTTTTATTTAAAAATAATTATAAAACATTAGAAAAATTTAAGAATTTAGAAGAACTAGAAATCAATGATAGTTTTCCATTAACAGAAGATGAAATTATATTTTTGTCTGAAAATACAAATATTAAAACTATTACAATTGGTGGAACAAAAAATGTACCGTTTGATTTAAATAATTATAAAAAAGTGCTTTTTGCTTTAGGTAATAATCAGGGATTTGCCATATATAAAAACATAAAAATGAAATTTGAGCAAAAGTCTTATCAAAAGAATACTATGGATATTATAGGCGAAAATTTTTCTATGGATATGCTAGATGATGTTTTAAAATTATTTAGCGAAGAATATGAAAAAATACGTATAGTTTCAAATGAAAATTCATATACATTCACAATAAAAGATAATAAAGTTACAATAAGTATATATAATCCAAATATGAATGTTGCGAAAAATTTATGTGATTATTTTGCTGCGAAAAAAATTGAAGTAGAAAATATTAATATTTCATTATCAAATGGTAAAAAGAATATTAATTATTTTGATTATGATTATTCTGTTTTAGATAATTTATCAAAAAAAGTAAATATACAAATACGTTATGATTTGACAACTACAGCGGATTATGAAGACTTTAGATCGTTATGTGAATGTATTAAATGGTATAGAAAAATAATAACAGATTATGAATTATCGCCTGTTGAAAAACTGACAGTTGCGTACGATATATTAAAAACTTTTGAATATAATGAAACTAAAAGTGAAGATTTACTTGAGTCAAGGGATCCTACAAAAATTGTTAAGACTGGTCATATTGTTTGTGCTGGTTATACAAGTATGTTAGAAGAAATATTTAAAGATTTTGAACCTAATATAAAAATAGGAAAATTTGGTGTTTCATGTTATGGATTTGATAATAAAACTCTTCGTGGAAAGCATAGTAGAGCATATGCTGTGATAGATGATCCTAAGTATAATATTCATGGGACATATGCTCTTGATCCTACATGGGATAGTGTATCAAAAGATGGAAAAGATGCTTTTGGAGATGATTATACTGCACTTGATTTATATAGATATTATTTAGTACCTTTTACAGAATATAATAGTGTATTTAAGCATGATTCTGTATTGCCTTTTTTTAGTGAAGAAAGGGAGTATTTAAATGAAAAAAAATTAGATTCTGGAAAAATAGAAAAACTATATAATGAAGCAAGCAAAATGAGTGAAAAGGATTATAAAAATATATTTGGTGATGAAGTTATAGACACTATTAAAAGTGATAAAGAAAAACTAAAATATTTTTGTGCACCTAGAATACCAACTGCGGTTATGATGAACATTGTAAGTAATGCACGTTTAGCAGAAGGATATACAAAAGAACAAATTGCACAAGAGATGGAAAAAGTTCAAAAAATATATGAAATAACAAATCCTGAATTAAGTGATTTAACAGAAACGACTTTAAGTGCTTGATATAACTTAACAATTGTATTAAAATATTATTATAGAGTAGGTGTAGTATGAATAATAGAACTTTTAAATGCGCTTTTTTAATACTGATAGTAAGTACTATTTTTTCATACGTATATTTAGGTGTATGTACAAAAGTTAGTTTAGCAACAAATATAAGTACTAATATTTTTAACAATAATATAATTAATTATAAAGATAATGAAATTACAATAGAATATTCTAATCTTAATAATTATTTAGTAAGAGTTAATAAATATTATGATTTAAAAGACACAATGAGTTTGATAGAAAATAATAGTTATAATGCTACTATGACAAAAAATGATAATAAGTATATTTATACAGCTACTTTGAATAAGGATGTAGTGAAAAGGTATTTTAGTGATTACTATAATGAAAAAGATACTAAAATTAAAATATATTTTAGTAAAGATAAATACACTAATTTAAATGTACTAGATTTATATAATAAAATAAATGAAGAAACAATAACAAGAAATAAAATAG
Organism: Bacteroides helcogenes; assembly: GCA_963596555.1. GTDB lineage: Bacteria > Bacillota_I > Bacilli_A > RF39 > UBA660 > CAG-1000. The sequence goes on along the minus strand of CAVBMP010000096.1, from coordinate 4,666 downwards.
TAGCATCTTTAATACCAGAAATAGGAAATAGTGGAGATAAATATTGGACTTGGTATGGATATAATCATAGAGTAGAATGGTGTGCTGTTTTTGTAAGTTATATTGCTAATCAAAATGGTATATTAAATACTAAAGTTCCAAAATTTATTTGGGTTAAAGTTGGAGTCGATTATTATAAAGAAAGAAACCTATTAAAGAAACCAAAAGAATATACACCAAAACCTGCTGATATAATATTCTTTGATTGGAATAATAATGGAGTTATAGATCATGTAGGTTTCGTTGAAAAAGTAGTTAATAACACAGTATATACAATTGAAGGAAATGTGGATCATAAAGATGTTAGAAGAAAGAAATATCCGTTAAAATCAAGTTATATTTATGCTTATGGTGTCCTTGATTTTACAGATAAAAAATAGTTTATTATAAGTGGTAGTAAGGAGAATAAAATGAAGGAAGAAAATAATAATTTAAATGTGCAAAATAATAATTCACCTGTTGTAAATATTAGTGAAGAAGAAAAACCTAGTGTTGTAAATATTGAAGAAGTAGACATAAAAGAGGTACAAAAAATAATAGATAATATGACGCCTGTACAATCTACTAATACTTCATCACCACAAGGAGTTGTAATAGAAGATAAGAAAAATGATAATATTGTTACAACTAATACAACACAAATAAAAGATGATGTAATAAGTAGTATGAATAATACAAGTAGTGTTTCTGTGCAGCCACAAAGTCCAATTAAACCAGCAAATAGTCAAATATCAGATTTTGATGATGTAAGAGAAACTAAAAAGAAAAGTCCTCTAATAATAATATTAGTAGTATTAATTTTATTAGTTGTAGGTGTATTTGGTTTTTATTTCTTTTATTTAACGCCAAATAAAATATTTAATAAAACTATTGATAAGTTATCAGGTTATTCTGCAAAAGGGCTTGATGATTTAACTGAACTTGTGAACAAAGAATATAAAACTATAACATCAAATATGTCTTTAGATTATAACATAAAAGCTGAAGATCAAACACTCACAAATAATATTAATGCAAAATCAGGATTTGATAAAGAACAAAAAATATTATATACACAAATTGATGGTAAAAATACAGAATCTAATCAATATACATTAAGTATGCTTTTAGATAAAACAAATAAATTATATTTAAGTACTGATAAGAAATTTGATAAAGGAATTTACTATGATTTATCAAGTAATGAATTAATGTTCAGTCTTGATAGTATTTCATTTGATAAATTAGGGTCTACTATGAGTAGTTTAACTTATATTGTTAATAAATCATTTGATGCCTTTAAAGATAGTTATGATACTAGTAGATTAAAAAAATCTATAGAATTAAAAACAATCAATGGTAAGAAAGTACTAACAACTAAATTAAGTGATTCTATTAGTGAAAAAGATGCAGCAATAATCGGTAATAAGATGATTGATATTTTTGCTGCTGATGATAAATTTTTAGAATCTACTATTAATTTATTTGGCACTTTAATGTCAGAATCATTACTAGGTTCTCTTGAAAAAGATGATGTTAAGAGTATGCTTGAAGAGTCTAAAAGTGATGTAGAAACGGCTGATGATAGTGATAAAACAAATTTTGCATTAAATTACTCAATGAATGGTGAACTTGTTTATGCACAAATCAGTAAAGATGATGAAAATGTTTATTTAGAGCATAGTGATGGAATTTATACTATAACTCAAAAAGATACAAGTTATGATGATGATGAAAATATAGTAAAATATATTTATGATTCAAGTAAAGAAACTTTAACAGTTAAATATGAAGAAGGTGAATTTACTCTTTCTTGTAAATCAGATAAAGTATCCGATAAAGAATATAAATATGATATGACGATGAATTTGACTTCTGAAGATACAAAATTTGATTTCAATTTAACTTCTACTATAAAATTTGATGGTAATTTAGAAAAATTTGATGTTTCTAAATGTAAAGATTCAGGAAGTTTAACTGAAGATGAAATGTCAGAATTTCAAGGAGCATTTTTAAATATTATGCCTATATCTCTAACTCCTGTTTTACAAAATATGGATAATGCAACTACTAGTGCATTTACTACAAAAATCAAAGCGATAGTAGCAAGTGCTCAAAATAAATTTGAAGAAGAAAAAATAAATGGTAATGCAAATAGTAGTGTAACTTATAGTAATATTTCTACTTGTAAAAGTAATGGAGTAGCTATTGATGAAAAATATTTAAATGATGTTAGTTATTCAATTACTTTTGATAAAAATGGCAAAATAATATCATTTAATGCATCTAATGGTACACATAGTTATAGTGTAACTAATATAGAAGATTCAACTGATATTGATAGTGATGATATTGTAACTGGAAGTAGTTATAATGAAGCAAAATGTACTAAATAATTTAGATAAATAGAGCTTATATTAATATAGGTTCTATTTTATTGTTTTGTTATATAAAAGATGATAAAATATGTATGAAATTTTAATAAAAAGAAATTATATTAATGAAGGGAGTTAATATGTTTAAGTTAGTTAGTGATCATAAGCCTAGTGGAGATCAACCAAAAGCAATTAAAGAATTAGTTAATGGAATAAATTCAGGTAAAAAGAGTCAGGTATTACTTGGTGCGACTGGTACTGGTAAAACATTTACAATAGCAAATGTTATTAAAGAAACTAATAAACCTACATTAGTTCTTGCTCATAATAAGACTTTGGCAGGACAACTATATGCAGAGTTTAAAGAGTTGTTTCCTGAAAATAAAGTTGAGTATTTTGTTTCATACTATGATTACTATCAACCTGAAGCATATGTTCCATCAAAAGATTTATATATAGAAAAAGATTCATCTATAAATGATGAAATAGATGAACTAAGACATGCTGCTTGTGCTGCGATAATTGATAGAAGAGATACAATAATCGTATCAAGTGTTTCATGTATATATAACATAGGTGAAAAAGAAGAATATATAAATAAGATGTTAAATTTATATATAGGTCAAGAAATAGAAAGAGATGCTATTTTAGAAAAACTTGTTAGTATGCAGTATGAAAGAAGTGACTTGGATTTAAAAAGAGGTACTTTTAGGGTAAAGGGAGATACTATAGAATTAATACCAATAGGTGAAAAGAAAAATGGTATTAGAGTTGAAATGTTTGGTGATGAAATAGATAGGATTAGTATGTTTGAACCGTTAACTGGAAGAACGTTAAATACAGTTAAAACTATAAGCATATTCCCAGCATCATTATTTGTAACAAGCGATGAAAAGTTAAAAGAGGCAATTAAAAGAATAGAAAGTGAATTAAAAGTAAGATTAGAAGAACTAAAAAGTGAAGGTAAACTTTTAGAAGAACAAAGATTAAGAGAAAGAACAATGTATGATATAGAAATGCTTCGTGAAACTGGTTTCTGTCATGGTATTGAAAATTACAGTAGACATTTAAGTCTTAGAGATAAGGGCGAAACACCAACTACTTTAATAGATTTCTTTCCAGATGATTTCTTACTTGTTATAGATGAGAGTCATGTTACGATTCCTCAAGTAAGAGGTATGTATAATGGAGACCATATGAGAAAACAAACTCTTGTTGACTATGGATTCAGATTACCTAGTGCGATGGATAATAGACCTTTAAAATTTGATGAATTTAATGAAAAACTAAATCAAGTTATATATGTATCCGCAACACCTGGAGATTATGAATTATCACTTGTTGATAATAAGACAGTAGAACAAATAATTAGACCAACTGGATTATTAGATCCAATAATTGAAGTTAGAAAAACTAAAGGTCAAATTGATGATATTATAGAAGAAGTAAATAAGAGAATTGAAAATAATGAAAGAGTGCTGATAACAACCCTTACTATTAGAATGAGTGAAGAGTTAACTTCGTATTTAAAAGAGTTAGGATATAAAGTTACATACTTACATAATGAAATTAAAACATTAGAAAGATTAAATATAATTAGAAATCTAAGACTTGGAAAAATTGATGTGCTAGTTGGAATAAATCTTTTAAGAGAAGGTCTTGATATTCCGGAGGTATCTTTAATTTGTATATTAGATGCTGATAAGCAGGGATTCTTAAGAAGTGATAGAAGTTTAATTCAAACAATAGGTAGAGCAGCAAGAAATGCTAATGGTAAAGTTATAATGTATGCTGATTATGAAAGTGATGCGATGAAGAAAGCAATTACTGAAACTAGAAGAAGAAGAACTATTCAAGAAGCATATAATAAAGAACATAACATAACTCCTAAAACTATTATTAAAGCAATAGGAGAAGCAGTAACTAATGATGTTGTGACAGAAAAAGTAACTGAAAAGAAATACTCTAAAAAAGAAATAAATGATATAGTAGGTAGACTAGAAAAAGAAATGAGAGAGGCTGCTGCTAATCTAGATTTTGAAAGAGCAACTGAACTTAGAGATACTATATTTGAACTAAAAGGTTTAAGCAATTAAATCTTTTTATTTTTTTAAAAAAAGTTTACAAAAAAAGAAGTGTTTTTAAAATTTATGACTGATTATTATAATAGAGGGATAACCTCTAGAGAGGAGGTCATATGGAAAAGTTCTATAATGGAATGTTTGATAGTATATTTAAAAACTCTTTATGTACTGAAAAATATATTATGCTTT
>CAVBMP010000095.1:0-9944 GCA_963596555.1 Bacteroides helcogenes | reverse complement strand
TTTATTTGTTTACTACAGTACAATACATGTATTTTTTATTTCTTTTTTCAAATAGATTTTTATAATATCAATTAATCTTTTATTATTATTAATTATATTTACTTTTTTAAGTGGATATATAACAATAGATGTATTTAAATATAGACTTTTAAATGTTTCTATATTAAGTTTAGTATTATTAGTTGATGGATCCATTACGATTAAATGATTATTCTTAACTTTATAAACTACTATGAAATGATAATAACTATTTTTAAGTACATGACATATTATTGGTAATTTAACTTCTCCATTAATAATATCTTCTACTGAATAATGAATACCATACCCATCTAAACCATATAATTTAGATACATTAATTATGTTATATGCATTAGTCCCTTCTCTATCCATTTTAAGATTTAATGTTAATTCTTCATGTGATACCTCAATATTATAGTATTTCATTATTGATAATAAACATGAAGGACCACAGTCTTTAAATGAGTTTTGTTTTACTATAAGTTTTTTGTTCATTTATCCCTCCTATTATTATAATTAGACATAAAAACAAAAAACACTTCTTTTTTTTTAAAAAAAATAAATTATTTTACTAATTTATTTTTAAGCACCCTATTTAAGTCATTTAATTCTATATTAATTGGTTCTGATATTTCACTGTTTTTCCTATCAATAACTACTACTAAATTATTTTCATTTGAACTAGTTAATATAGTGTTTAGATAGGATTTATTCTTTACATAAACTATACTATATTCATCTTCTAAACCATATTCTTCTTTTATTTTACTGATAAATAAATCTTGATTTAAATAATATAACATTATTAAATCATCTTCCATATCTCTATGATATTTAGCTTCATAATAATCTTTAATTGAATTATATATTTCTTCTTTTAATAATTTTACTGTTTCATTACCATAAACATCAGAATTTAAAGTTAATGATTTATAATTATCTAAATCATTTAATAATTTTATTGCTTTAGTAGGACTATCTATTACTTTTGAAAGTTCATTTACTATTAAACCTTCTTTAGGATAACATTGAAATTCTTTAAATGGTTCACCTCCGAGTATTTCCATTAATGCTCTTGTATAATTAATATAATTAAGGTATGATAAATCATTTTCATAATATTCTGATGTAGTTATATTATTAACTGTCTCTACTAGGAATGAATTATAATTTGTAAGTCCAAAGTCTTGACATGCATGCATAAATTCATGAGCAAGTATTACATGATTAGTCGTTTCAAAACTAGGAGATCTATAAATACATATAACATTTTCTACTCTTCGATATTGACCATCTACTCCTTCATTACTTTCAAGTGGTGTATATTCGATTCTTATTGTTTCTAATCTACTGATTAATGATTCTAAATCAATATATTCTTTATTGTCTAAAAAGAAAAATGAATTTGCTATCATAAATACTTTTTCTTCTTTAGATAAGTTATTATTACTAGTAATTGCTTTACTTATTTTAGATAAAAATTCATCATCAGACATATTTTTATTTGAACTAGTAACTTCTTGTATATGAGCTGTATATGAAGCTATTTTTACATTATCTACTATATTAGGAAAGAAAGATAAATTAGTAAGCATAGTTGCTACTGCTACAAAAACCACTATTGTTTTTTTACCATAATTAATAGTTTTCCTGATGAATTTCTTTTCTTTATCACTAAATTCAATATTAAATTCAAAAGGAAAATCATTAAATATAGAATTTAATTTAACCAACTCATCGTCATTAGGAAGTGGATCAAACAATTTAAATTTAGTTTTTGTGTCTAAATAAATATCAAATTTTTTTCCATTAAAAATAAAAGGAGTTAATTTTATTAAATATTTGCTTGGTCTTAGTAAATTTATAATATCTATAATAATATTCTTATCACTATCAGATATATATTTCATATTTTCACTAGTTCCATATTTAATACTAATATCTTCTTGATATACATAATATGTTTTATTTTCATAATCAAATTTGATAAGTATTTTCATAATTCCTCTTATATTGTTTTTAACTTTTTAACATTATTTATTATATCTTTATGTATATATGATGCGGATGCTAGTTCATCTACTCCTGCTTCCTTACATAGAAGACCTGTTTCATCATTAATACCACCATCTACTGATATAATTGTTTTATAATTATTTTCTATAATAATATTTTTTAATTGTCTTATTTTTTCTAATGAATCTTCTATGAATGATTGACCACTTTTACCTGGATGTACACTCATAATTAAAACTTCATCAATTTTATTTAAATAAGGTAATAATACATCTATATTAGTTTCAGGATTAACAGCGATACCTACTTTTAAGCCATATGATTTTACTTTATCAATCATTTCATTAATATCTTTAACTGCTTCATAATGAAATATAATTACACTTGTATTCATAAGTGCATAATCTTCTATATATTTAGAAGGATTATTTACCATAAGATGTACTTCTAATGGAAGTGTTGAATAACTAGTAAATTTTTTAACTTCACTAGTAGTCCATGTTTTATTACTTACAAATTTTCCATCCATAATATCTATATGAATATAATCAGGTTTTGCTAAATCTAATTTCTTCACTATATCTTGTGGTTTAATTTCATTTGATAATACTGAAACTGATACTTTCATTAATACTTTTCCTTTCCTACTTCCTCTAAGAATTTTAAATAATTGTCATATCTCCATTTAGGTATTTTATTTTTATTAACAAGTTCTATAACTTTACATCCATCTTCTTTTATATGATTACAACTTTTATACTTGCATTGTATATTAAATTCTGGATAATACTTTTTAATATCATTTCTTGGTATTTTTATTTCTAGTGAGCTAAATCCTGGAGTATCTGCGATTAATCCTTGATTTACTTCTAATAATTCTACTAATCTTGTTGTATGTTTACCTCTTCCTAAAGACAAAGATACCTCACCTGTCTTAAGTGATAATGATGCATCTATTCTATTTAACAAACTAGATTTACCAGCACCAGTTTGTCCACATAATGCAACTACTGATCCTTTAAATTCTTTTTTTATTTTAAATACATCTTTATTTACATATGTTTTAATACCAATTTTTCTATAATATTTTATATATTTCTTAACATCAATTTTTTCTTTAAAAGAAATCATATCTGTCTTAGTTATTACTATTATTGGTTCTATATTATTACTCTTAGCTATTATTAAAAATTTATCAATTAAATACGAAGAAAAAGAAGGAATGGCTGTACTCATAACTATAAGAAGTTTATCAATATTAGATATAAGTGGCCTTTCCAAATAGTTTTTTCTCTTTAATACTTTTTCAATAACTTGTTTATCAGTATCTACTACAACAAAGTCTCCAACTACTGGTGAAATATCCATATTTCTTAATTTCCCTCTAGTTTTACAATCTATTATAGTATTATTTTCTAAAAGTACTTTATGAATTGATGCATTTATACAAATTATTCTACCTTGCATATTATTCCTCTATTATTACTTCATTATTTGGATCTTCTTCTTCTGGTTTAGTTGTAACTGTTATTACCAAAGTTGCTCCTGGTGTTACGATTGTATCTTTAGCTCTACTTTGTTTAATTATTGTACCTTCTGGTTTATTTAAATCTTCTTGATATTTATATTCTAATTTTAATTCATGTTTAGTTACAAATTCTTCAAGTTCAGTTATACTTAATTTAGTAAAATCAGGATATTTATATTCAACTTGTGGTATAAATATTTTTATTTGATTGCCATATTTACTAGATTCCCCAGCAGCAGGTTCTGTTTTTAATACAGTATCTTCTTTTGTTTTGTCATCTTCTTTTACTTTTTCATATTCAACTACTACATTACATTGACATTGTGCTTCTATTTTACCTTTGGCAACTAGATAGTTTTCACCTGTAAAGTCTTCAACTACGTATGCACCTTCCCCTGAACTTATATATAATGTTATTTTTTGACCATATTTTCTTTTACTACCTATTTCAGGACTAGTTCTTACTACTTTTCCTTCTTCAATAGTGTCACTTGCTTCATATTTATATTCAGTAATTACTTCAAATCCTAAATCAGTAAGTTCATTAGATGCTTGTACTGGTGTTTTATTACTTACATCTGGAATAACTACGTTTTTAACTTTACTCTTGTTGAAATATAATGAAATTCCAATTGTTAATAGAAGTACAAGTCCTGTAAATATACTAGCTAAAATAATTAACAATTTATTTTGTTTTTTATTTTCTTTTTTAGTTTCTTCTTCTATTTTTTTTGCTTTCTTTTTCTCTTCACTAGTTTTTTGTTTTTTGATACTTTCTAATTCTTTATCTAATGCTTTAGTTTCATCTAAATCATTTTCTGGATATTTATATACATATCTTTCTTCATTTTCTCTACTTTCATCTAAAGCAGTTTTTAAGTCATCATGCATCTCTCTAGAATCTTTATATCTATTTTTAGGATTCTTAGCAGTTGCCTTTATAATAACATTTTCTATTGATTGTGGAATACTTGGATTAGCCTTTCTTACACTTGGTAGTGGTTCTTTAAGATGTTTTAATGCTATTTCTACTGCAGTATCTCCTTTGTATGGTACAAGTCCTGTTAATAACTCATACATCATTATTCCCATTGAATAAATATCACTTTTTACAGTTGAACCTTTACCACTTGCTTGTTCTGGTGGTAGATAATGTACTGTTCCCATAACTGAATTTGTTTGAGTTAACTGAGTTGAATTAAGCGCAGTTGAAACACCAAAGTCAGTTATTTTAATCATTCCATTTGGAAGTATCATTATATTTTGAGGTTTAATATCTCTATGTATTATATATGCATCGTGTGCATGAGCAAGTCCATCAGTTACTTGTAACATAATATCTACTACTTCTGTAACAGATAAATGTCCTCTTTGCTTTAATACTTGTTTTAATGTCTTACCATCAACATATTCCATTACTATATAATATTGTCCATCATCTTCACCAACATCATACATCTCTACTATATTAGGATGAGAAAGTGAAGATGCAGAAAGTGCTTCTCTTTGAAATCTTCTTACAAATTTTTCATCATTAGCAAGATCACCTCTTAGTACTTTAACCGCAACCATTCTATCTAATATTGTATCGTTTGCTAAATAAACATTAGCCATTCCACCTTCGCCTAATGTCTTAATTATTTGATATCTATCATTTATTTTAGTCCCTTTAACTATCACACTATTCACCACTCATTCTTGCATAAGCAATTGTAATATTATCAGTTCCCCCACGAGAATTAGCTTTCATTATTAATTTTGAAGTCTTCTCTTCTATATCTAATTCTTCATCATTTAATACTTTTTCTATTTGTTCTTTTGTTAACATATTTGTAAGTCCATCACTACATAAGAAAATACCATCTACTGTCCTTTCAACATCAAATATATCCATTTCAATAGTTTCAGCTGCTCCTAAAGCTTTCATAAGTACATTCTTTTGAGGATGAGTCTTTGCTTCTTCTTCAGTTAATTCACCGCTTTCAAGTAACATATTTACGAGAGTATGATCTTTTGTTACTTTGTATAATTTCTTCTTTTTATATACAAAACCACTTGAATCACCAATGTTTCCAAATAATAGAAAATCATTTGTCAAAAGAGCACATACACATGTGGTTCCAAGACCATTAGCGTCAACATGTTCTTCCGCATATCTAAGTATTTTAATATTTATTTCTTCTATTATTTCTTTCAACCATACTACCGCTTCTTCTTTAGTACCTATGCTTGATAATTCACTAAATCTTTTACTCAATTCATTTACTACTAAGGAAGAGGCAACTTCTCCTGCTTTATGTCCACCCATTCCATCAGCCACTACTAATAAAATCTCATTATTCAAGTTTTTAACTATATTTACTGAATCTTCATTATGACTTCTTACTTTTCCTGGATCTGTTTGATAAACTGCTTCCATATTACACCTCTTTGTTATTTCATATTATTAGCTCTTAATTGTCCACAAGCAGCAGATAAGTTTCCACCCATTTCCTTCCTTATGGTTACATTTATATTATTCGATTTAAGTATATCACAAAACTCTTTTATTTTAAAGTCATTACTTCTTTTCATATTAAAATTTTCCGTCTCATTATATGGAATTAAATTAACATATACTAATTTTTCTATTAAAAGATTAGATAATTCTTTAGCACAATTATCACTATCATTAATACCTGCAAGCATAATATATTCAATAGTAACTCTCCTATTAGTTTTCTCAATATAATAATCAAGAGCAGACATTATTTCTTCTATTTTATATGCATGATTAATCTTCATTATCTTATCTCTTATTTCATTATTCGGAGCATGAAGACTAATTGCTAAATTAACACCTGTTTCAAGATTTGCAAATTCATATATTTTAGGTACTATTCCACAAGTAGATATTGTTAGATGTCTTTGTCCTATTCCTATCATTTTATTGTTAGTAACGACACTTATAAATCTTTTAACTGTATCAAAGTTATCAAAAGGTTCACCTATACCCATCATAACAATAGAATCTATTCTTTTATTTTCATACTCACTTACAGTAGTGACTTGCATAACTATTTCACTAAGAGTAAGATTTCTTATTTTTTTAAGTCTACCACTTTCACAAAATGAACAACCCATATTACATCCTATTTGACTTGAAACGCATAAAGAAAGCCCATAATCATGTTTCATAAGAACACTTTCTATTCTATTACCATCTTTAAGTTCTAATAAATATTTATTTGCTAAATCACTTTCTTCTACTTTAACAACTTTAAGTTTATCAAAAGATATATTTAATTTTAAAAACTCAATTAATTTTTTACTTAAATTAGTCATTTTATCAAAATCATATATATGTTTTTCATATACCCATTCTATTATTTGAGTAGCATTATATTTTTTAAATCCATTTTCTATTAAATAACTTTCTAATTCATTTAATGTAAAATCATAAAAATTCATTTAAATCACCTATTCTAATATTGCTTTTATTCTTCTAACACCTGCACTTGAAGCTTCTTCTTTTTTGATTTTAAAGTGACCTAATTCACTAGTATTTTTAACATGAGGTCCACCGCATAATTCTTTTGAAATATCACCAATACTATAAACTGATACAATATCAGGATACTTTTCAATAAACATGCATTCTGCTCCGCTCTTTATTGCATCTTCTTTTTTCATTTCTTTGAATGTTACTGGAAGAGATTCTTTAATCCAAGCATTTACAAGTTCTTCTACTTTTTCTTTTTCTTCATCACTAAGTTTATGATCACAATTAAAATCAAATCTCATTCTTTCAGCAGTGATATTACTACCTCTTTGATGAATATTGGGACTTACCACTACTTTTAATGCAGCATTTAGTAAATGTGTCGCTGTGTGATATTTAGTTTCCATTTCACCATTGCCACCAAGTCCTCCTTTAAATTGACCAGCAGAAGATGTTCTTGATAATTCTTGATGAGCTTTGAATTTTTCTTCAAAACCTTTTTCATCTACTTTAATATTTTTTTCATGAGCAAGTTCTACAGTTAATTCAAGAGGAAAACCATACGTATCATAAAGTTTAAATGCAGTAGTTGCATCTATATCATTATTGTCTTTAGTTACTTTTTCAAACTCTCTTAATCCCTTTTCAATTGTTTTGTTGAATTTATTTTTCTCATTAGTTAGTACTTCATATACTATATTTTCATTTTCTTCTAATTCTTTATAATATTTTTTATATTTATTAATTATTAATTTAGCTATTTCAATATCCCAATTACTAGATATATCTATATTTAATTTTTTAGCATGTCTAATACTTCTTCTAATTAATCTTCTTAATATATATCCTTGTCCAACATTACTTGGTTTAATACCACTATAATCAGCAGAAATAAATACAGAAGTTCTAATATGATCCGCAATAATTCTGATACTTTCTTTGTTATCTTCATACTTAGTATTGCTTATTTCACAGATTTTTTCTATAACATCTTTCCATATACTAGACAAGTAGTTATCATTAACACCTTCAAGTATTGCAGTTACTCTTTCAAGTCCCATACCTGTATCTACATTTTTATGTTTAAGGACTTCAATTGTTCCATCTTCTTTATGATCATATTGCATAAATACATCATTCCATATTTCTACCCATCTATTATCTTCTGGATCAAATTTTTCAGGTATTTCATCATCACTTCTAAAATAGAACATTTCAGAGTCAGGTCCACAAAGTCCTGGCATTTCTAAATTAGGCCACCAATTATCTTCCTTGGTTTCACATATTCTTTCTTCCTTAATACCTAAACTCATCCATATTTCTTTTGCTTCTGTATCTTTTGGTGCGATTTCATTTCCTTCAAATACAGTAACAGCAAGTCGTTCTACTGGTATATTAAGTACTTTAGTTAGAAATTCAAAACTCCATGTTATTGCTTCTTCCTTAAAATAATCTCCTAGTGACCAATTACCTAACATTTCAAAGAAAGTATGGTGATATGAGTCTCCTACTTCATCTAAATCATTTGTTCTTATACATTTTTGATAGTCAACTAGTCTTTTACCATATGGATGGCTTTTACCACTTAAATATGGTATTAATGGTTGCATACCTGCTGTGTTAAATAATACAGTATTATCATTCTCAGGTACTACAGGAGCACTTGGTATTTGTTTGTGCCCTTTACTAACAAAAAAGTCAATGTATAAATCTCTAATATTCATATATTCCCTCCATTTTCAAAATAAAAAAGACAGTACAAGGAGTCTTAATGACGGTACCATCCTTTATTTAACTTAATTAATGTAACGTATTCACACGTGAGCTATTAACTCATAAGTGAAAGTAGCTTCAAATATACTTAACATACTAGTTTACACCAACCACTAGTTCTCTTTAAAGTAAATATAATTTACTCGTCTTTCAATGTACTAATATTAACACAATAATTTTTTTATTGCAAGTTTTTTTGCATGAAATAAAGGATACATAAGTATCCAATATTACATAGGTTGTGTTGTATTATCTTGAACAGGAACTTCAGTTTGTGCAACTATTGGTTGAACTGGTTCTTGTACTGGGGTTTGTGCAACTACAGCTGCCTCAACTGCTGGAGTTTCCACAACTGGTTCAACTACAGCTGTTTCCATCACTACATCTTGCGGCGTAACTGTTTCCATTACAGGAGCAGCTGGCATATCTACAGGTGTTGCTTCCACAGTAGGTGCTGCTGGCATTTCAACAACAGGTGTTTCCATAACAGGTTCACTAACTGGAGTTTCTGCAACTGGTGCTTCTACTACAGATTCAGTTGGTATAGTACTTTCAACTGGAGCAGCTTGCATTGGTACTTCAGGTGCCATTGGTGCAACATTTTCTGTTTGAGTTTCTACTACAGGAGTTGAGTTATCCTCAATCACAAGTGTTGGTGTTTCAACAACTGGTTCTTCAGGTGGTAATTGTTCCATTGAAGCGTTTGCTTCAGGTGTATCAAATATACTAGCAGGTTCTTGTACAGGTTCAGTTGGAGTTTCTACACTTGGAGTTGCTGGAACATTTTCCACTACAGGTGCCTCAACTGGAGTTGTAGCCACATTAGAATTAAGTGCATCTAAACTTGGTGCCTCTGCCATAGGTTCAGTTGGCATAGTGTTATCAACTGGAGCAGCTTGCATTGGTGCTTCAGGCGTTACAGGTGCAACATTTTCTGTTTGAGTCGCAGCTGGTGACTCTGCTGGCGCACTTGCATTTTCTTCCTTCTTTTTATTTTTCTTTTCAACCACAATATATCCTATTAAAAATAATAGTAATACTACTGATCCTATTAAAAAATAAATATAATTTTCTGATAAAAAATTTAATACATTGTCCATAAAAAGACCTCCCTTATTATTACAT
>CAVBMP010000094.1:0-2361 GCA_963596555.1 Bacteroides helcogenes | reverse complement strand
ATTTAATGAATTATTAGTGTTTAAATAATTAATTTTTCTATTAAATAATCTTTCTATTTCTTCTTTTTTAATTCTTTTTTCATTTTCATAACTTGTATGAAGAAAATTACATCCTCCACATTTATCATATATTGGACATAATACTTTTTCTCTTTTTGAACTTTCAGTTATTATATTAATTATTTTTCCTTTGGCAAATCTTTTATTTACTTCAGTTATTTTAATTTCAACTGTTTCATTATTTAAAGCACCAAAAACAAAAATAACAAAATTATCTATTCTAGCAATTCCATTACCTTCCATGTCTTCATTAATAATTGTTACTTTATATGTATCGTTTACTTTCATAAAATATCACCTAGGTTATAAATAAATTATATCAGAAAATAAAAGAAGATACTACAAATTACTAGTATCTTTATCTAAATATTATTTATTTATTAATATCCATACTTTCAAATATAGAAGTTCCAAGTCCTAAGATATTTCTAATATCAAAGTTATCTAATACAGTTGCTCCTATATCGGCAAATGTTTCTCTATCTTTTAATCTCTTACCTTCTTTAAACTTCTTATTATATATTAAGATTGGTACATTTTCTCTTGTATGATCTGTTCCTCTATATGTAGGATCATTACCATGATCTGCTGTTATAATAAGCAAATCTTTTTCAGTTAGATTCTTTAAAAGAATTGGTAAGTAATAATTAAATTCTTCTAATGCTTTTAAATATCCTTCTCTATCTCTTCTATGTCCATATAACATATCAAAATCATTTAAATTAGCAAATATAAATCCTTTTTTATCACTTTTAGCAAAATCAATTAATTTCATCATACCATCAATATTATCTTTAGTTCTTACTTTAATAGCGATACTTTTATTATTAAATATGTCAGATATTTTACCAATCGCAATAGTAGGTACTCTATGTTTATCTAATAAATCAAGTACATTAAGTGGTGGATCTAAAGCATAATCATGTCTTTTTGGAGTTCTAGTAAAACTTCCTGGTTTACCAACATATGGTCTTGCGATTATTCTTGCTATTTTATATTTTTCATCTTTAGTAAGTTCACGTACTTTAGTACATATATCGTATAATTCTTCTACAGGTATTATATCTTCATGCGCAGCGATTTGAAGCACTGAGTCAGCAGAAGTATATATAATTAATGCTCCTGTTTCCATTTGCATTTGACCTAACTCTTCTATTATTTGTGTACCACTTGCTACTACATTACCTATAACATCTCTTCCAGTAACCTCTTTAATTTTACTTATTAATTCAAGAGGAAAACCATCAGGATATGTTTTATATGGTGTTTCTTGCACTATACCCATCATCTCATAATGACCATTTAATGTGTCCTTAGCAAGATTAATAGGTTTACCTTTCATATAATATCCTACTGTTTTAGAAACCTCTTTCCCAACCAAAGTAGTAAGTCCCATTCTTTCAAGAACATCTAAATTATAATGGTCCCCAATTGTGTGCAATAAAGTATTTGAACCAACATCATTAAACTTATCAGCATCTTTTGCTTCTCCTACTCCTACACTATCCATTACTACTAAAAATACTCTTTCATACATATTAGTTACCTTCTTTCTTACTTCTATTAAAGTATTCATTATAATTATCTTTGATAAAGTTGTTCGCAAGATGAGTATATATCTCTGTCGTAACAACATTTTCATGCCCTAAAAGCTCTTGAACACTCCTTATATCCGCTCCACACTCAATCATATGAGTTGCAAAACTATGTCTAAGTACATGTGGCGTTATTTCTTTATTAATATTCTTTTCACGAGCAATCTTACCAATTATTTTATAAAGACCTTGCCTAGTCATTTTAGTCCCATGATTATTTAGAAACAATGCATCCGTTTTAGGTTTGCCTTTTACAAATAATTCTTCTCTATATTTATTAATATACATATCTAAATAATTAACAGCTATTTTAGACATAGGAACTATTCTTTCTTTACTACCTTTTCCATATACATGAACAACCATATTCACAGTATCTACATTATTTAATTCTAAATTAATAAGTTCACTTGCTCTAAGGCCTGTAGAATACATAAGTTCTAATATTGCTTTATTTCTATGGTCAAAAGGAGTATTAAGTTCAATATCTAAAAGATTATCAACCTCTTCAATAGACAAATACTTAGGAAGTTTCTTTTTTCTTTGAAGACACTCTACATCCTCAGATACATTAATAAATCCTTTGTACACTGCTAAATACTTATAAAAACTCTTTATACTAGCGATAATTCTATTAATAGAACTTTCATTATAACTAGGAAGTAAATGTAATATATAATTATCAATATCCTTCTTAGTTATATCT
>CAVBMP010000093.1:0-3306 GCA_963596555.1 Bacteroides helcogenes | reverse complement strand
TTTGAAAAATTCTCTGATTTTTTATTTTAATTATTTTTTTTACCGCAACTCAAAAATTAATAATTAATGTATTTAAAAAAGTTAATATGAACAAAAACTTTTATTTTTTATACATATCAACTCTATTTGGTAAATTTTTTGCTTTCATTGCTGTTTCTTCATTAAATAATAATTCTGATTTAATATTAAAGGCATTTGCGATAAAATCAATGTTTTTGCAAGTGAGATTTGCATTTCCATTTTCAATTGTACTAATATATGCCATTTTAAATTTAGTTATATTTGCAAATTGTTCTTGTGTAATATTATTTTGATATCTATACCATTTTGTATTTAATCCGACTAGTTCCATTGCAGTCATAGTTAACCTCCTCGTTTTATTAAATAAGTTTGTTAATTTATAAATTATTTATATATAAATTATAAAGTTTTATAATAATTAACTTAATACCACTGTACATTATTAAAATAAATCTTATTAAGATATATTGTAAGTATTTAAAATTTATGCTATTATATTAGTGAAAGGAGTTGCTAGTTTATGAAAGATAATAAAAAATTATTAAGTGAAGAAAAATATCAAGAAAATAACGCAAAGGTAAAAAAGGTTGCTAAAATATTATTAATTATTGGAATTATTACATTAGTTATAGGTACTTTACTTATAATAATAGGATTTATGAATGCAGGTAATAATATTTCAAATGAATTTAATGAATTTGGTGAGAATGTATTTAACAATATTAACTCTATGGACGAAGATGCAACAATTAGTGGATTTCAAGATACTTTTAATAATGCAACAAATACAACAAAAGGAATATTTAATGGTTTTGGTCTTGGCGCTTTGGGTATGTTTTTAGACTTTATTGGTTCATCATTAGTACTAGTAGGCGGTGTTATGATGTTTATCGCACATAGAAGAGAAATTACAGCATATACTACTCAACAAGTTATGCCAGTTGCACAAGAAGGTATAGAAAAAATTACTCCAACAGTTGCAAATGCTGCAGGTTCTATTGCTCAAAGTGTTAGTAAAGGTATACAAGAAGGAAAAAACGAAGCAAAAAATAAGTAAAGCAATATTTTGTCAGGTTTTTAAATGTAAAATTCTTGTAGGAATATCAGTCACTTTTTATTAACTAATAATTATGTAATGCCATACTATTAAATATTTTATATTATTTTAAAAAAATGATACAATATTTATAGAATATTAGTAAAAAATATTAAAAAGAGTTTATTTACTAATTGAGGAGGCAGTAAAATGTGTGAAAAAATCGCAAAGTTAATCTTAATATTTGGTATTTCCTTTTTAATTATTAATGGTATTGGTTATTTATTTAATATTACAGAACTTGTTACTATAGTGAATGATCCCACAGGTGAAGGTGGAATGTCTGTTAGTAACATCCCTACAATTTTAAGTGTATTAATAACTTTAATAATTTTATTAATAATTAAAATTAAAAATAAAATGTAATTTTTTATAAAACAAAAAATCAATCTTTCGACTGATTCTATATATCAAGTTCAAACTAAATTATTCGAACAGGTTCGTCAATGGAGCAAGTAATCGGAATCGAACCGACATCTTAGCCTTGGCAAGGCCACATTCTAACCGTTGAACTATACCTGCAACTGCATATATATTTTATCATATTATAATAAAATTTCAATATATAATTTAAAAAAAGTAAACTTTTTTATTCAAAGTTTACTTTTATATTTTTGATAAAATCATAGTATTCACTCTTCTTATGCTTAACCATATTATATTTTAATTTAGTTATTAACAAAGGCATATTATATACTTTAAATCTATTTATTTTTAACTCTTCACATACTTTTTCAATAACATTTATAATAAATGTCTTATTATTTTTGATTAGCAATGAAGTATTATATTTTTTTAACATACGTTTTAGGGTAGTACTATCAAATAAATGAGTATAATAATTTTCATCGTATGGTTTAAAATAATATTTTTTTCCATCTAATTTATCTAAAAATTTAATAGTGTCAAAATAACCTAAATTCATTCTATATTCAGATACACTTTTTTCAAATGTCATTATTGAACCCAGATCTTCACTAGGAGTTATTATATTAATTTTAGTTTTACTAGTTTTATCATATCTTAATTTTTTATTTTCCCAGTTTCTAATAACATATACTTCATCATATCCATCTTTGATAAACATATCTATCGGACAATTTTGATATATTCCACCATCAATATAATATTTATCATCTATAATTCTTTCAAACTTAAATATTGGTAAATATGAACTTGCCAAAATATACTCAATTAATTTACCTTTTGGAATATCATTTTTAGTAATTTCTACTGGTTTTCTATCGCTTAAATTATAAGTAATTAACCCAAAATTAACTTTACTTTCTCTTAATTTAGTTTCATTAATATTCTTCTCTAATAGTTTTCTAACATTACTATTATCAACACCTAAGTTTTTTATAATTTTTGATACTGAACCAAGTCCTTCTTTTATTTCATCTAATTTAAAATTTCTTTTAGAAATATCATTTAAAAGTTTTCCATCAATTCCAAATATATATTTACTATCCATTGCTGGCCATAATTTATATAAACCATCAAAGTTTCCGCATGCATATAATGCAGCATTTATTGAACCAATTGATGTTCCTGCCACGCCATCAAAAAATATTTTTCTTTGATTTAATGCTTTAATCGCACCTGCTTGATAAGCACCTTTTGCTCCTCCGCCTTCTAATGCTAAACCTCTCATAAAATCACCTCAATACTTTCTTTGAAATATTAATTATCATAAATAATATTGGTAATGCTAGTATTATACCACCAATTACATCAGAAAAATAATGAACTCCTAAATATATTCTTGACATTCCTATTAATATAACAATTAAAACTGTTAAAATAAATGTAATTATTTTAGTCTTTTTAGCAGACTTATATGTTAATAAATACCATAATGTAATATAAAAAACTATAGATGTTAATGTATGCCCACTAGGAAAACTAAAACTTTTTGGAATTTCAATTAACGCTTCTAATGGTCTTGGTCTTTGTATTATTGTTTTTGATATGAATACTATCAATCCAGCAAATGCA
Organism: Bacteroides helcogenes; assembly: GCA_963596555.1. Lineage (GTDB taxonomy): Bacteria > Bacillota_I > Bacilli_A > RF39 > UBA660 > CAG-1000. The sequence goes on along the minus strand of CAVBMP010000093.1, from coordinate 191 downwards.
TATCCTGATGTTATTATGTAAAAATACTTTTTATTCTTAATAAATATAAGAATACACACAATTACCATAATTGGTATGTAAAAATCACCAAAATTTGTTAATGCTCTGAAAAAACTTGTATAGTAAGTGTTAATTATATAACTAACTGAATTTATTATTTTATAATCAAAATTTAATATTGAGTTATATAA
>CAVBMP010000092.1:0-2813 GCA_963596555.1 Bacteroides helcogenes | reverse complement strand
TATAGATTTATGGGACTTATAGATAATATAAATAATTTTAGTCAAACATATCAAAAACTAGTTGTATCTTTACATAGAGTAAATGAAATATTAGAAAATAAACTATATGAAGATGAAAAGTTTGGTAATGAAAAAATTAGTAAAGTAAAAGGACTAATTGAATTTAAAAATGTTAGTTTTGCTTATCCAGATGAAGACAATATAATAAATGATTTTAATATCAAATTAGAACCAAATAAAAAGATAGCAGTAGTAGGAAAATCTGGTCAAGGTAAGAGTACATTATTTAATTTAATAACAAGAGTATTTGATGTTAAGGAAGGAACTATTACATTAGATGGACTTGATATTAAAGACTTAAGTGAAGATGAATTAAGAAAACATATTTCTATTATTAGACAAGAGCCATTCATATTTAATAGAACAATATTAGAAAATTTTAAAATTATAGATAAAGATATAACTGTTGATAAAGTTAGAAAATATACTAAGATGGCTTATTTAGATGAATATATTATGTCTCTTCCTGATAAATATGATACTATTTTGGGAGAAGGTGGAGTAAACTTAAGTGGAGGTCAAAAACAAAGACTTTCTATAGCAAGAACACTTGCTAAAAACAGTAAAGTTATACTATTTGATGAAGCAACTAGTGCTCTTGATAATAGTTCACAAGATTATATTAAGAAAACAATTGATAATTTAGTTAAAGACCATACAGTAATCATAGTGGCACATAGATTATCTACTATTATGGATGCTGATATAATATATTTAGTTGATAAAGGTAAAGTAGTTGATAGTGGTAAACACAATGAATTATTAAAAACAAACATGACTTATAAAAAATTATATGAAACAGAATCTTTAAATTCATAAGGACTATTAATTTAGTCCTTATTTTGTTATAATAAAATAGGTGAGTTAAATGAAGAATATAAAAGTTTTATTTGCATTACTAGCAATACTATTGTTAAGTGGATGTGGTAATAAAGAAGAAGTTAAATTAAAAGAACTAACAATTACTTTTGATAGTAATCCATCTACTGGATATAATTGGGAAAGTGAAACTTATAATGAAGGAACTATTAAGATAACAAAAGATTATAAAACAGAATGTTCTGATAATACTGCTGGATGTAGTGGTAAAACTATATTTACAATTACTCCATTAAAAGAGGGAAGCGAAGTAATAGATTTTAGTTATGTTACATCTGATGGTGAAGATGAAAAATATAATGCTACTTATTATATAACTGTAGATGAAAATTTAAACATTAAAGAAGATACACATAATGGTAGTTATTTTAATAAGAGTAAATAACATGTAAAATGGGTTGAAATAATACCTATTTTTTAATATACTTGTGTAGGTGACAAAATGAAAAAAGTAGATGTAATTGGTGTTCCGATGAAATATGGATGCTTTCTAGATGGTGCGGATAAGTCATTTGAAAGTACTAGGGACATATATGAAAATAATTTTGATAATATAAAAGAAATTGATAATCATGTTAGTGATAGTAGTGAATATAAAGAAGGATCTAAATTAAAATATGAACCTGCTGTTAAAGAGATTACTAATAGATTATATAATGAAGTAACTAAATCATTAAATGATAATCATTTTCCTTTGACAATCGGAGGAGATCATTCAACCGCTATTGGAAGTTTAAGTGCTTCACTTGAATATTATAAAGGTGATGTGTCTGTTATATGGTTTGATGCTCATACAGATATTCATACAGATGAAACAACTCCATCAGGAAATATACATGGTATACCTTTATCTGTATGTATAGGTAGATGTAAAGATGATAAATTAAATATTAGTGAATATAAATTAGATCCTAAAAATCTATATTACATAGGAATAAGAAGTTATGAAAAAGAAGAAATAGAATATGTAGAGAAAGAAAATATTACTAAATATAGTGATACTGATGTAATAGAAAAAGGTATAGAAAAGGTAGTAAATGAAATAGCAAGTAAAATTAAAACTAAAAATGTTCATTTAAGTTTTGATTTAGATGTACTTAATGATGATGAATTTCCTGCAGTAAATGTTCTTTTACATAAAACATATGTAAGTGGTAAGGGACTTAGTTTTGATATTGTAAATAAAGGATTAAAATTATTATTTGAGAAACTTAATATAACAAGTATGGATATTGTAGAATATAATCCGTTGCTTGATAAAGATTTAAGTTGTAAAAAGAAAATAGAAATATTAGTTGATACAGTTAAAAACTCTATTAAATAACTAATATTTCTTTTTATATTAAATTATTTATGATAAAATTATATTGGTGATATAATATGAAAAACGATTTAGAAAGATTCTTAAAAGCACAAGATAAGGATTATGAACAAGCGTTAAAAGAGATAAAAAAAGGTAGAAAAACAAGTCACTGGATATGGTATATTTTTCCACAAATAGCTGGACTTGGTTTTAGTTCAACATCAAAGTATTATTCAATTAAAGATAAAAATGAAGCAATAGAATATTTAAAAAATAATACTTTAAAGAATAGATTAATTGAGATATGTGAGGCATTACTTTCTCTTGAAAGTGATGATGCTACATATGTTATGGGTTATCCTGATGATTTAAAATTAAAGTCATCAATGACATTGTTTAATGAAGTAAGTGATATTGATGTGTTTAAAAAGGTATTAGATAAATTTTATAATGGAGAAAAAGATGAAATGACAATTTCACTTTTAAATAAATAATGGAAATATTTAATAATTGGAAATTTTGGGTAATTTTATATTTAATCTCAGCAGTTATTTTTGCTCAAACATTTAAA
>CAVBMP010000091.1:0-10412 GCA_963596555.1 Bacteroides helcogenes | reverse complement strand
ATCACCCAACTGTCAAATGTTCCGCAAAGATTATAACAATAAAAAATATGTAAAGCAATACCTTACATATCTTTTTTTAATTTTATTTTGCTCTTTTCATATAAGCATTTTTTGCTGCCTCTTGTTCAGCACTCTTTTTAGTAGAACCTTCGCCTACTCCGAATACTAATCCATCAACCACAACCTCAACTTTAAAACTCTTTTTATGAGCAGGACCACTTTCCCCTATTAAATTATATGTGACACTTTTTTTAACTGTTTGGACAGATTCTTGTAATAAAGTTTTATAATCTTTTAAGAAGTCATCATGAGATTCAATATGTGGAACTATTAAACTATTAAATATTTTCTTAACCGCAGATATACCACTTTCTAAATAAACAACTGCCATTACTGCCTCGAATACATCTGCGATGATAGTTTTATTAGGTTCATCTATTCCATTACCAAGTAATATGTAGTCTTTTAAATTAATTGATTTTGAATACTCAAATAATGCATTTTCACATACATATAAACTTCTAAGTTTACTCATTTCGCCTTCTTGTTTATCAGTAGTTCTAAATAAGTACTCACTACATACTATTTCAAGCACAGCGTCTCCTAAATATTCAAGTCTTTCATAACATGTCCCACCATGTTCATTAGAATAACTACTATGAGTTAATGCTTCTTTCAATAACTTTTCATCCTTTATAGTGACACCATATTTACTAAATAAATTCTTCATGATTCCTCCTTAATTTAAATTCTCTATGTGTTAAGTATATCATACTTTTTGGCATTTGTTATTTATTTTTATCAAATAATATTATATAATATTTATATGACTAAGATATTAATTAAATTAATTCATTTATATCAGATAACACCACTTCATAGTCATTCTTGTTGTAGATTTACACCTACATGCAGTGAATATATGAAACAATGTTTAGAAATATATGGATTAAAAGGAATATTTAAAGGAATAAAAAGAATATTAAGGTGTCATCCTTTTGGAAAATTTGGTTATGACCCTGTCATTACAGAAGGAGAAAAAATATGAAAAAGAAATTAATTTGTTTATTATGCACATGCATCACTATGTTAAGTGGATGTAACTTGAATGAGGATTTTAGTGATAAATATATTTATACTACATTCTATCCTATTGAATATGCTACTGAAATGCTTTATGGAAATAAAAGTAAAATCGCAAGTGTTTATCCTGATGATGCCACTAGTAGTTATGAAGTAACTGATAAAAAGAAAAAAATATATGCTAATGGTGAAATGTTCATATATTCAGGTATAGCAAAAGAAGCATATCTTGCTCGTGATTTATTGAACTCTAACTCTAATTTAAAATTAATAGATGCTACTAAAGGAATGGATAATAACTTAAATATAGTTAATATTTGGTTAGATCCATCAAACTATTTAATGCTATGTAGTAATATTAAGTCAAGCTTAATCGATTATAATGATAATGTGTATACTAAAGAAGAAATTGAAGAAAATTATAAAACACTAAATGAAAAAGTATCTGAAATAGATGTTAAATTATATGATATTGGTAAGAATGGTAATTATGATACTATACTTACTACTAGTGATGTATTTAATTACTTATCTAAATATAATATAAATGTTATATCAATAGATAAAAATAATGAAGCAATTGATAAAGCATATGCTGATGCTACTAAGCTTATAAAATCAAAAGATATTGAATATATATATGTACTTGAAAATGAAGAATTAACTGAAACACAAGAAAAGTATATATCATCTAATTCATTAACTAAAGTAGTTATAAATGATATGTTTACTTTAAGTGATGAAGAAAGAAAAGATGAAAAAAATTATGTTATTTTAATGGATGAAATAATTGATAATTATAAAAAGGAATTATATAAAAATTAATTCTTTTTTTATTTACAAAATATTATTTAATTATTATAATATACCTAAAGGAGTGATTCTATGAGATGTGATAATATTTATCAAGGTAAATTAGTAGAAATATCCGAAATTGAAAGATATGTATTAGATGGTAAAGAAGTACCATTTTATAAACTTAGTCTTATTAAATGGGGTTTATTTTATAAGGTTGGTAATAGTTATATTGATTTAGAAACACTTAAAGTATATAAACTTACTAAAACTGGTGGATTTAAGTTTCTTCATGAAAGAAGTATTGATCCTAGAAGTTTATCTCTGTTAAATACAGATAAAAGTCATATTAGTTATAGACAAATTAAAAAGATATTAAAACAAAATTAATATCTTTTTTTAGTAGTCGAATAAACTTTGCTGATTATTTATTTTAAATTCCTTATATGTTTTTTCTGTTATTACTCTTCCTCTTGAAGTTCTTTTAACATAGCCTTCTTGTAACAGGAATGGTTCTATTACATCTTCTATAGTAGTTGCCTCTTCACCAATAGATGATGCGATAGACTCTATACCAACAGGTCCTCCATTAAATTTATTTATAATACTCATTAAGTATTCAATATCTGTACTATCAAGACCTGATTCATCTATTTTAAGTCTTTTAAGTGATGATTTAACGATATCTAAATCAATCACACCATTACCATCAACAAGTGCAAAGTCACTAACTCTTTTTAGTAATCTATTAGCAATTCTAGGTGTCTTTCTACTTCTTTTTGCTATTTCATATGCTGCATCATCTTCTATTTCAAGACCTAGTACCCTAGCAGATCTTTTAACTATTTGACTTAACTCCTCATTAGTATAAAATTCAAGTTTAGATACAATACCAAATCTATCTCTTAAAGGAGCAGTTAAATCTCCCGCTCTTGTAGTCGCACCAACTAATGTAAATGGTGGTAAATCAATTTTAATATTTCTACTTTGTCCTTCCCCACCAATGATTATATCAAGTTTGAAGTCTTCCATCGCACTATATAATATTTCTTCTATGTATCTAGGAATTCTATGTATTTCATCTATAAATAAAACATCATTAGGTTCAAGTGTAGAAAGTATTGCTGCTAAGTCGCCACTCTTTTCTATAGTAGGTCCACTTGCTGTTTTAATATTGCTTCCAAGTTCATTTGCAATAATATGAGCAAGTGTTGTTTTTCCAAGACCTGGAGGACCATATAATAGAACATGATCAAGACTAGTTTCTCTCATTTTAGCAGCAGAAACAAAAACCTTAATATTTTCTTTAACATCTGTTTGACCAATATATTCATCAAATGAATCTGGTCTTATAGTCTTTTCAAAAGTATCTGCTTCTAATTCATGATTTGTAACTATTCTTTCGTCCATTTATAATTCTCCTTTATGTATTTATATATATCAGACCAATTATCAAATCTAGTAAATCTCTTTTCATCATGATTGTAAGCATTAGTAAATAATATTACATCTATTCCTGCTTCACTTACTTCTTCACAATGACTTTCTTTATCATCAATAAATAAATTTACTTTAGATTCAATACATTCATCTACTTTAGAACCAGTATCAACATATATCTTATCAAATTTAACGCCCTGTTCATTTAACCAATCTTCAGTTAATTTATATGGATCTTTTAAATACTTTGCCTTTCTAAATGTTATTATAACTATTTTACAACCTTCATCATGAAGTTTATTAATAACTTCACGAGCATCTGGTTTGATAGTTGCACTACTCATAATGAATTCTAATCTATCTTTAAAGAATTGCCCTTTCATTTCAGGATCCCATCCTAACATATCAGTAAATTCATATGCTTCTACATCTTTAACACCAGTACCACCTAGTACCTCTTTATCATACTTATCTGCTACTTCTATAATTAATTCATTAGTAGAGCAAATAGTATCATCCATATCAATTCCTATTACCATAATAACCTCACTTCAATAATAATTTTAATGCTTCTTTTATTTGAACTTCTATATCTTGTGTCTTATCAACTTTAATAATAACATTCTTAATATCACTTGATTTATATCCTAAAGATTCTAATGCAAGAACTAACTCATCACTATTATCAACTGATGCATTCTCACTCATAACAAGTTTTCCTTTTAAATCAAGAATTATTTGTCTAGCTACCTTTTCACCAATCTTAGGGAATTTCTTAAGATAAAGTATATTTTCCCTATCTATCGCATCTATAATTCCATTAATAGAACCAGTTGCTAATATTGGCATAGCCATCTTAGGACCAAGTCCTTTAACATTAATAAGTTTCAAGAATAAATCACGTTCATCTTCACTACTAAAACCATATAATACATTTTCATCTTCTCTTATATGATTATATACGTATATTTTAGAAGTTTCTCCTTCTTTAAACTTATATGGATTAGGTGTATATATCTTATATCCAACACCACTACAATCCACAACTACATAGTTTAGTACTGTCTTACTAACAATACCATTTATATAATCAAACATAATATTACCTCACTTAAAAATTATATCATACATTTGTTAATTCTTTATATTTTTTTGTTATTCTAAACATTGTATTTTCAACAAACTTTTTATCTTTATCTAAAAGTACAGCAATCTCAGCATTCTTAAGTCCTTTAAGTTTAAGATCTAATATATCACATTCCATCTTACTTAATTTCTTTTTAAGTTTATTTACAAGTTCCTCTTGCTCCTCTTCATCTATAAGTAATTTATTTGGTTCTTGAGACATATCTTTAAATATTTCATAATAATTAGTGGTAGATTCATTAAATAATTTATCTAATGAATATGAATTATTAAGTATTCTATTTTTTTGTCTAAATGTTAGTCTTATTGCTGAAATAATATTGGTTCTAATACATGTACAAGCATATGTATAAAATAGTACTTCTTTATCTTTATCAAATGTCTCTATCGCATGTAAAAGTCCTATTAAGCCCTCTTGATATAGGTCAGATATTTCTATTCCAATAATGTTATATTCTTTTAAATATTCTTTTAAAATAGTTATAATGCAATTCTTATATTTGTTAATGACTAAATTAATTGCTTCTTCATTATTGTCATGACATAGATAAATAAGTTCGTTATCATTTAATTCCTTATAATCCATAATACACCTATTTATATTTAACTATTTCATATATTAATATACCACTAGCGACAGATGCATTTAATGAGTTAACTTTACCTTTCATAGGTATAGATACAATTTCATCACAACTCTCTGACACTATTTGTTTAAGACCATGTCCTTCATTACCTATTATCAAACATGTCTTACCACTATAATCTATAGTTCTATAGTCTTTACCTTTCATATCCGCACCGTATACCCAATAATTTAGACTTTTAAGTTTAGTAATAGCATTTCTAAGATTAACTACTTCACATATTTTAATGTTTGATATCGCACCACTTGATGTTTTATAAACTGTACTGTTAACTGTAACACTTCTTTTTTTAGGTATTATTATATAGTTAACACCTGCAGACTCACATGTCCTTATAATCGCACCAAAATTATGCGGATCTTCTATTCTATCTAACATCACTATAAAATTAGAATTTAAGTCATTTACTACATCATCAAGAGTATAATATTTAAATTCTTCTATATCAAGTGCGATGCCTTGATTGGTAGAACTTTGACACATTTTATCAAGTTTATTTTTATCAATATGAAACTTCTTAAGATTCTTTTTATCTATTAATGATAATATTTCTTCATCTTTATAATTATTATCAAGAAATACTTTATTAATTTTATAATTACCTTTAAGTATCTCTATCGCTACATTCTTACCATATACTAGCATAAACCCTCCTAATGCTTACTAACATACTTTTTAGCACTTAACGCTGCAATCGCACCATCACTACATGCTGTTATTATTTGATATACATTCTTTTTAATAATATCTCCACATGCATAAATACCATCTACACTTGTACTCATATTATTATCCACTTCAATATATCCTTTATCATCTGTTATATCTAAATTATTTATAAATGATGTTTCAGCACTATATCCATAATATATAAATACTCCAGAACAGTTAATAACACTTCCATTATCTAACATAACTCCTGATATATTCTCATCACCAATAAATTCACTTACTGACACACCTGTCAATATATTAATATTTTTATTTTTAACTTCACGAGTAAGTTCATCATCAGCAGATATTTCATTCTTAACTATAATTGTTATTTTACTTGCAAAATCACTTAAATAAAGTGCTTCTTCAAAAGCAGAGTTACCTCCTCCTAAAACAACTAATTCTTTATTTTTATATAAAGCCGCATCACATATAGCACAATAACTAATTCCTTTATTTTTATATTTTTCTTCATTAACTATACTACTACTTTTAGGTTTTCTTCCTATCGCAAATATAATTGTTTTAGTTTTATATTCTCCTTTAGTAGTATATATAGTTTTATAGTCATTATTATTTTTAACACTTGTTACAGTTTCTATTTTATATGGAATCTCTTCTTTTCTTACATGTTCAAACATCTTAAGAGCAAGATCTATTCCACTAATAGAACCAACTCCAAGATAGTTTTCAACTATAGATATTTTATTTAATAATCCACCAGGAGCACTACTATCTATTATAAGCGTATTCATACCACTTCTCTTAGCATATAAAGCAGCACTCATCCCAGCAGGTCCCATTCCTACTATTACACAGTCGTACATATTATCTCCTTAAAATCTAATTTCTTCTTTTAATGCAGTATTATATAAATTATCTAATTTAGGTTTCTTATTTTGAATAATAGTTATGATAATACCAACAATAACCATAATAACACTCATTACACATGCTATCTTAATACTTCCAAGCATTAAACTATCAGTTCTAAATATCTCAATAAAGAATCTAGCAAGACCATACCATATTAAATAAAATGAAAGAATTTGTCCATCTTTAATATATCTCATTCTTCTTAAGAATAGTGAAACTATAAATCCTATAAAACACCATATAGATTCAAAATAAAACATAGGTAAATGATAAGTACCATTAATATACATATTATCTATTATAAATTGAGGTATTATTTTCAAATTAACAAGTGTCTTATATTCAACTGATATACCATATGCTTCACTATTAAAGAAGTTCCCCCATCTTCCAATTGCTTGAGATAATAATAATGCAACAACTACTATATCAAGTACTTTAAGTGAATTAACTTTATATTTTTTACAATATAAAAGTATAGTTATAAGTCCAGCAATCGTACCACCAGTTATCGCAAGACCACCATTCCATATCTTATATATTTCACTAAGATTTTGAGAATAATAATCTAAATTAAATAATACATAATATAATCTCGCACCAATAATACCAATTATTAAAGTCCAAAAAAGCATATTAAAAGTAAACTCTTTTTTAATATTAAGTCTTTCCCCTTCTCTAATAATCATAAAATATGATATAAGTACTGCAAGTGCTATTAAAGTACTATACCATCTAACTTCAAAATTACCAATAGTAAATATAACAGGTGACATATTATTTTCCTCCTATATTAGTAGTAATAAAACTATCTAAAAACATTTTCATACCACTTATAAATATTGCTATTATAAAAGTTGAAAAGAAACCACTTATTTCAAATGAACTACCCATTAAAATATCGCATATTTTTAATATAATCATATTTACTATAGGATAAGCAATTCCAAATGTTAATACACTAAGTGGTAAAGTCCAATATATTAATATAGGTTTAATAGTATAATTTAAAGCACTTAATACTAGCGCAGCAATTAATGCATATAGAAAATTCTCTACATAAATATTTTTAAATAAAGAATTCGCAAGCATTAAAACAATCGCATACACAACAAGACTTACTATAAAAGTAGTAAGATCAGTTTTACCATCCATCTTCTTATCAATTTTATATAATTTTCCTTTACTCATTTTTCTTCACCATAATAATTATAATATAATTTCATCAAAAATAAAAGACAATATATAAACTACATTGTCATTTCTTTTTTTCTTGTAACCATCGCATTAAATAACTCTGAATATTTATCTCTTAGTTCATAAAGCACATCAGACCCACGTTTACCTTTATCTTCTACTCTTACAAGACCATTATTTTCTTTAATATATTTTTCACCATCACGAGTCATCTTTTCTATAGTGGTAGTCATTTGTTCTAATGTATCAGAATATGATACTTTACTAACTTCATCAGAACCAATCTTATCACCTTTATATTTACTCTTAAATTTATCATAATTACCATCTAAATTACAAACAGATAATCTTGTTAGAATATCATTTCCATTAAGACCAACACTACTAGTAATATTCTTAAACTGTCTAACTTTATAATCAACAAAATCTCTGTAATTTAAATCACTTTGTTCTTTAAATATCTCGCTATCTTCTTGATAGAACATAACATCATTTAAATCATGAATGATTTTACTAAATCTTTCCCTAAAACCTCTACTATCAATAACATATTCTTTTTCACTTATGTATGATTTAGAAAATGCTTCATCCTCAATACTTTCGATTTCTTCTAGCATATTAATACCATCAAATCCTAAAACAGACTCAACTATCTCTTCTCTTTTACTACATAAATCAAATACTCTTTTTCTTTTTTCTAAAGAAGAACCTTTTCTATATAAATCTATTTTAGCAGATTTAATTTCATTAAGCATCGCTATTATACTACTAACATTCGCATCATTATATTGTATTTTAGACGTCTTTTTATCACTAACAGGTGTATCCTTTTTAGCATCATATTTAGATATACTCCTATTAATCATTTGAACTAATTCACGCAATATATTATATTTAAATGCTAATCTATCTGTTTCTTTTCTGTATTTGCTTCTTTCATCGGGATCAGTAGATTTTTTATGTAACCCTATCAATTCATTATGTCTTTTTGCAATAGAAGTAATATCAGTCATAACAGATGACTTAACAACACCTATTTCATCAATATTTTTAACTTTAACAAGCATATCATATATTTTTTTATATTCATTATATTTAACAATATTGTTTTTACCTTCAACGCTTTCTAAAGCATTAGTTTTCTTATGAGATTCATACAAAAAATAACAATCATTTATTGCCTTAGCTAATTCACTTAATAAATCTTTTATTATTTCCTTTTCACTCATATTATCACATAATTATAATATCATAATTAGAAGCATTTTACAATTTTTTTATTAAATAATTATCAGCAACATTAATTAGTTTTTAATGTAAAATACCCAGGATTAGAAGTTCCCCCATCAATACGTGCGTAAGTCTTATCAGTTTTGCTGCTGTCATATACTGTGCCAGCGCCGCCGACTAGATTAGTAGTGGAACCAAACATGTTATAACTATCAGTAACATTCAAAGTATTAAATTTATCACTTACATAAATTGTTTTTAAATTATTACTATTACTAATCATCCAACTCATATAAGTTACATTTGATGTATCAAAACTACTTAAATCTAACATCATTACTTTACTATAAGTAAACATTCCTCTCATATCTGTTACTTTTGATGTATTAAATTTATTTAAGCCTTTTATTTCTGTTGCTTTGCTACCACCAAACATATATTTCATATCAGTTACTTTTGATGTATCAAAACTACTCAAATTCAGAGTTGTTGCTTGACTTCCGCTAAACATATAACTCATATTAGTTACGTTAGAAGTATCAAAATTACTTAAATCCAAATTGATAATATTAGAACCACAAAACATATCTGACATATCAGTTACTTTTGATGTGTCGAAACTACTTAAATCTAATGTTGTTAATTTACTATTATCGAACATACCGCACATATCAGTAACCATTGATGTGTTAAATTTATTTAGTCCTTTTATTTCTGTTGCTTGACTATAACTAAACATTCCTCTCATATTAGTTACTTTTGCTGTATCAAAACTACTCAGGTTCAATGATGTTGCCTCACTATTATAAAACATAAAACGCATATTTGTTACGTTTGATGTATCAAATCCACTTAAATCTAGTATTAAAGATTTGTTAAAACCAAACATATAATACATATTAGTTACTTTTGCTGTATCTACTGAATTATTAAATTCTATAAGCGATATATTACTAATGACAGGTTCGCATGATCTTGATTTATAAAATGCAAATAAGTATGATGAGTCCTCTGGTAAAGCAATCTTTCCATTTGCCACTATTGTTAAATCAACTAATGATGTATTCTCACTATTTTGTGTTACATACATTTTAACTGAGCCATCTTTTTCTTCAGATACATCATAACTTTCTGATCCGTCAATTGTTCTTCCATCACTATAAAATACTACACTTGATACTAAACTTCTATCCGTTCTTCCTGATTCTTCATAAAATTTTTTAGTAAGTGTTCCAGCAATATTATGAAGTTCTTCATAAGAACAATTTTCACTTATATCACTTT
>CAVBMP010000090.1:0-8576 GCA_963596555.1 Bacteroides helcogenes | reverse complement strand
AGCCTTTTTTTGATTTAACAAGTTATTAACAACAAAAAAATACTCATATTACAAAATGTGAGTTTTATTTTAACTTTTTTATGATATTTTTAATATATTAACACATTATTAACACAATAAAAATTTATTATTTAATTAGGAGATGAGAGAAGTGAATAGGAAAAATAAAAATATTTTGTTTGTTTTTTCGATAGTAGTTGTATTATGTATTACATTTATGACTATTAAAAGCGTAAATTTATCACAAAATAATATGGGTAATAATATGCAGATGCCATCTAATGGTGATAATATGGGAGGGCCTCCTGATATGGGTAGTTCTTCTAATAGTAATGCTAATAATAGAGAAAATAGTACTCTGCCAGAGAAACCTGATGGTGAAGGTGATGGCAATAATTCTAATAATACGCCACCAGAGATGCCTGATAATAAAATAGAGTCTAATAGTTCTGGTAATATTAAATACTATGTTATATTTGGAATAGAAGGATTAATATTAAGTGTACTTATTATTTATTTAATATTATCTAAAGCAAATAAGAAAACATTAAAAGAAGCTTTTGCTGATAAAGATAAATTAGTTATATTTATATTATCTTGTTGTTTATTAAGTATAGTTTTAACTTATAGTTATGCATATATAAATAAAAATTGTTTAAGTATCAACAATAGTAATAATACAAATAGTAATAAAACTAAAGATATAACCTATTCATCAAATAATAAGATAACTGAAGAATCAAATATTAGTGATAAAACTTATGAATCTACAAGTAGTGATGAAAATGCTTTATTGATAAGTGCTTCTAGTTCATTTGACAATATAACTATTAATAAAACAGGGGATAGTGAATCTTCTGATAATACAAGTTTTTATGGAACTAATTCAGGAATTCTAGTTAAAGATGGTGCGACAGTTAATATTGAAAACTCAACAATTGAAACGAATGCTAATGGTAGTAATGGAGTATTTAGTTATGGTGGTAATAATAATGATGGTACAACTATTAATGTAAGTAATAGTAAAATAACAACTAAGAAGGATAATTCTGGTGGTATTATGACAACAGGTGGTGGAAATATGAATGCCACTAATCTTATAATAAATACATCTGGTACATCAAGTGCGGCAATAAGAAGTGATAGAGGTGGCGGCAATGTAACAGTGTCTAAAGGAACATATACTACAAATGGACAGGGTTCACCAGCAATTTATTCTACTGCTAATATTAATGTTTCTGATGCAACATTAATATCTAATAAAAGTGAAGGCATTGTTATTGAAGGTGCTAATTCTGTAAGTATAGATAATTGTAATCTTACTGATAATAATACAACTTTGAATGGGCAATCTACTACATATAAGAATGTATTCTTGTATCAATCTATGAGTGGAGATGCTGATGTTGGTAATGCTGAATTTACAGCTAAAAATAGTACAATTATCACAAATAAAGGAGATAGTTTTTATGTAACTAATACTAAAGCGACAATCAATCTTGAAAATAATGAAATAGTTAATAATGATTCAACTGGAAATTTTTTAAGAATTAAAAGTGATTCTTGGGGAACTAGTGGATCTAATGGTGGAGATGTTACATTAAATTTAATTAATCAAGAAATAGAGGGTGATATAGTAGTTGACTCAATATCTACATTAACTATGAATATAACATCATCTAATTTTGAAGGAATTATTAATAGTAATAATACTGCTAAAAATATTAAATTAGTGATTGATTCATCATCTAAAGTTAAATTATTAGGTGATAGTTATGTTACTTCTTTTGAAGGAAACACATCAAATATTGATTTTAATGGATACAAACTATATGTAAATGGAAAGAGCTTAGAATAAAAAAATAAACCATTGATAAATTTTGTTGATGGTTTTTAATCTTTTAATAAATTTACTCGATTTCTTACTTAAAAAATGTTACAATTGCAATATAAATATTTTAATAGAAAAGGAGTCAATATGAAAAAGAAAAAACGAATTAATATGAAAAAGAAAAAAGGTTTGATAATTGGTATTACTATATTATTTATATTTGTGTTGTTAATTGTACTTGTTTGTATTTCTGATAAAAAAGATAAAGAGAAAATTAAAATTGCTATTACAATGAATAGTAATGTAAGTGATATAAAGTATGATGATAATAAAATAAATATTTATATGTTTTGGGGAGATGGATGTCCTCATTGTGAAGAAGAGTGGAAATTTTTAAAAAGAATTGCACCAAAATATTATGATAAAATTCATGTATATGGATTTGAAGTATGGAATCATGAAGAAAATATTAATATAATGAATGAAATAAAGGATAAACTTAATATTAGTGAGGATGTTGGTATTCCTCTTACAATAATTGGTGAAAAATATTATGTTGGTTATGATGAATCATATAATAAAGAAATACTTAATTTAATTAAGAATAATTATAAAAATAGCAAAGATATTTATTTAGATAAGAACCTTTAAAAGTTCTTATTTTTTTGATATAATTTGTGTATGGAAAAAGATATTATTAAAAAATTAAATGAATATAAAGAAGTATTAGATGATATAGAGAGTAAACTTGATATATCAAGTAAAATAGCGAGACTTAATGAATTAGAAACTATTATAAATAGTCCTGAGTTTTGGAATAATGTTAACAATACTAAAGATATATTAAATGAATCCAAATCACTTAGAAAAGTATTAGATGAATATAAAAAAATAAAGGATAGTGTTGATACTTTAATTGAGATGGTATCTATTGATACTGAATATGTTGAAAGTGAGTTATCTAGTTTAGAACAGGATATAGAAAATCTTAAAATATCAACTTTATTAAATAGTGAGTTTGATTCATCAGCTTGTTATATAGAGATTCATTCAGGAGCAGGTGGCACTGAAAGTAATGATTGGGCTAATATGTTATATAGAATGTATACAAGATATTTTGAAAAAAATAATTATACATATGAAGAAATAAGTAGACAAGATGGTGAAGAAGTTGGTATTAAAGGAGTAACATTACTTGTTAAAGGTTATTATCCATTTGGATATATGAAGGGTGAAACTGGTGTACATCGTCTTGTAAGAATTAGTCCTTTTGATAGTAATTCTAGAAGACATACTTCTTTTGCTAGTGTACTTGTTACTCCTCAGATAAATAAAAATTTAGATGTTGAGATAAATGAAAGCGATTTAAGAATTGATGTATATAGATCAAGTGGTTGTGGAGGTCAGGGTGTTAATACAACTGATTCTGCGGTTAGAGTTACACATATCCCCACTGGTATAGTGACATCTTGTCAACTGGAAAGGAGTCAAATTCAAAATAAACAAAGAGCAATGGAAATGCTTAAAAACAAATTATATATTCTTAAATTAAATGAATATAATGAAAAAATAAGTGAGTTAAAAGGGAATGTTATGGATGTTAATTTTGGTAGTGCGATAAGAAGTTATGTGATGTGTCCATATACCTTAGTTAAAGATACTAGAACCAATTATGAGACTTCTAATGTTAATCAAGTGTTAGATGGCGATATAGAAGAATTTTTACTAGCGTATTTACGTTCATGCTAAAAGTTCTTTTTATTTACACTTTTATGAAATCTTGATGTAATTTGTGGAAAAATAAATATTGATTTGTTATAATTATAATTGGAGAAGAATATTATGTGGTTATTTAAAAGAAAAAATAGTGAGAAAATTCAAAGAATTGTTTTAAAAAAAGAACAAGCTACAAGAAGTCTACTTTTAGTTGTGGGTTGTTTTATTTCGGCGTTATCATTTAATTTATTTTTTGTACCTAATAATTTCATATCAGGTGGATTTGGTGGTATAGGTATAGTTCTTAATAAATTATGTGGTATTAATGTAAGTTTAGTAATCTTAATAGCTAATTTGATATGTATCACTGCTAGTTTCTTTATATTAGGATTTAAAGATTCTTTGATGAGTGCAGTTGGTGCTTTAATATACACATTGTTCTTGTATGCTACTGAAGGAATTCCACATTTGATTAATTTCTCATTTGATAATATTTTACTTTATGTTCTTGCAGCTGGGGTATGTGGTGGATTTGGAGAAAGTTTAGTTTATAAAGCAGGGTTTAATACAGGTGGAAACAGTATACTTGCATTAATAATTCAAAAGTATAAAAAAATGCCTCTTGGCAAGATACTTAGATGTATTGCATTTATAATAATAGGTATAGGTGGTATTGTATTTGGATATACATCTGTTATGTATGGTATTATTATTTCATTTATTTCAACATATATTGTTGATAAGATGTTAATAGGAATAAGTGATTCTAAAATGTTTTATATTCAAACAAGTAAAGAAGATGAAGTTGTTGCTTTTATACTAGATATTATTGAAAGTGGTGTTACTGAATTATATAGTAAAGGAGCATATACAAATAAAAGACAAAAAGTTCTTATGTGTGTAGTTCCAACTGAAAAATATTCATTTTTAAAGAGTGCGATTAAGGAAATAGACGAGTCTGCATTTATTGTAGTAAGTGATTGTTATGAGGTACTTGGTGGTACTAAAAAGGAAAGAATTGTCTTTTAAATAAATTATAAAATATACTATAATATTTATAGGAGGAGTTATGCAATTAATAGAATTAAGAGATGTTAGTAAAAGATATCCTAATGGAGTAACTGCTTTATGTGATGTTAATTTGCAAATATCTAAAGGTGAATTTGTATTTGTAATAGGTGCATCAGGAAGTGGTAAGTCTACATTAATTAAATTATTATACAGACAAGAAAAACCAACTAAAGGTGATGTATATGTAGGTGGTATTAATGTTTCTAAATTAAGAAATAGAAAAGTTTATAAAATAAGAAGAAAACTTGGAATAGTATTTCAAGATTATAAATTATTACCTAAAAAAACTGTATATGAAAATGTGGCGTTTGCTCTTGAAATATATGGTTATAAAGAGTCAGATATAAGAAAAAGAGTTATAAAAGCAGTTGAACAAGTTGGATTAAAAGATAAATTAAGAAGTTTTCCAGATGAACTTTCTGGTGGAGAACAACAAAGAGTTTCAATTGCAAGAGCAATAGTTAATGATCCTAAGGTACTTATTTGTGATGAACCAACTGGTAATTTAGATCCAGATACATCAATGGAAATTATGAAAGTAATAGATAGTATTAATAAAGATTTAGGAACTACTATTATTATGGCAACACATGATAAAGATATAGTTAATAAAATGAAAAAGAGAGTAATTGTAGTAGAAAAAGGTTTAATAGCTAAAGATAATCAGAAAGGAAAGTATAAGAGTGAAGGCATTTAGAATATTATTTAAAAATATTGATGAATCATTCAAGGGAGTTTTTCGTAACTTTTCTTTATCTATGGCTAGTATAGTATGTATAACTATAACACTAGTATTAGTTGGTTTTAGTATATTACTTTCATACAATGTTAATCATTTTACTAGTGAAATAGAAAGTGATATGACTATAGTTGTATTTATAAATAGAAAAGTTAGTGATTTAGAATTATCTAAAGTAAGAACTGAACTTGATAAACTTGATAATGTTAAAGAAATAAAATTTAATTCAAAAGAATCTATTAGAAAAGATATGCAAAAGGAATCAGAAGTATTTAATAGTATTATGTCAGAGTATACTAAAGAAACTAATCCTTTACAAGATACATATCTAGTTAAAGTAGATGATATTAATAAAATAGGTAATACTGCTGATAAGATTAAAAAAATAGATAATGTAGCACTTGTTAAATATGGTGAGGGTTCTGTAGAAGAATTAGTTAAAATATTTAATACAGTTAAAAAAATATCTTATGGAGTAGTAATAGCATTAATATTAGTAACTGCATTTTTGATTAGTAATACTATTAAAATAACTATTCAATCAAGAAAAAGAGAGATTGAAATCAGAAGACTTGTTGGAGCAAGTAATTCATTTATAAGACAACCATTCTTTTTTGAAGGAATTATTCTTGGTGTATTGGGTTCTATAATCCCTATTATTATTTGTTGTTATGGATATAAATATTTATATGATAGATTAGGTGGTCAATTATTTACCGCTATTATTAAACTTGCAACACCTGCGAGTATAGTTTATAAAGTAATGGGTGTTATAGTAATAGTAGCAGTAGTAGTTGGAGCATTTGGTAGTTTTAGAGCAGTAAGGAAATATTTGAAAGTATGATGAAGAAGTTAAGTAAAATAATTCTTTGTGCTTTTTCGTTCTTTATACTTGTTAATGATATTGATGCGATATCTCTTAAAGATTATAGAATACAATATGAAAAGGATTTAGCAAAATATAATAATTCTAAAAATAAACAAGCAGAGGCTAAATCTAAAATAAATAGTCTTCAAGGCGATATAGGAGATGTTAGTAATAACATTGATAAATATCAAAAAGATATAGAGGCATCTAAAGCAAAGATTGAAGAATTAAAAAAAGAAATAGAAGAGAAGAAAAAAGAAATTGATAATTTGTTTTCATTTTTACAAATTTCTGATGGTGATAATATTTATTTAGAATATGTATTTGAAGCAACATCATTTACTGATTTTATATATCGTTCTGCGATAGTTGAGCAACTTACTAAATATAATGATGAACTTATTGATGATATGTATAAGAAAATAGAAGAGAATAAACAGCTTCAAAAGAAGTTAACTAAACAGATAGAAGATTCTGAAAATGAAATGGTTAAATTAAATGATCTTCTTAATAGTGCGAATGTTTCATTGAGTCAATTAGTTGATGAACATGAAGATATTGAGCAGGATATGGATGCTAGTAAAAGACAATATGAGTACTATAAAAAGGAATTTAAAAATAATGGATGTAGTGAAGATACTGATATAAATGTTTGTTTAAAAGTTCCTACTTCAACTGGATTTATAAGACCTCTTGTTAAAGCAACTGTGACGAGTGAATTTGGTATGAGATTTCATCCAACACAACATGTTTGGAAACTTCATAGTGGAATAGATTTAGGTGTTCCGATTGGAACTAATGTGTATCCTGCCGCTAATGGTGTTGTTACTAAAATTGCTAGAGTCAAAGATCCTAGTAAAAAGAATTCTAGTTGTGGTGGTAATAAAATATATATAAAACACTTAGTAAATGGAAAAGAATATGTAACTGTATATATGCATGTACATACAATTAAAGTTAACTTAGGAGATTATGTAACTATTAATACTGTTATTGCAGGAAGTGGTGGAGGAGAAAGTTATGACTATTGTACTACTGGACCTCATTTACATTTTTCAGTTATGAAGGGTAATAGTTATTTAGAACCAAGAAACTATGTTAAATTTCCTGCGAAGGGTAAAAAGTTTACTTCTAGATATTAAGATATATTAATTTATATCTTTTTATTTGTAATTTTTTTGTTTTTAAATTATAATTATGTTGGTGATTTGTATGTCTTTTACAAGCAAGATTAAAACAGAAATTAGTAATGATATATATAGTTTATCTGAAAATATGGCTGAATTATCTGGTATTTTAAATATTTCAGTTAAAATAGAAGATAATAAGTTTGAAATTTATACTGAGAATGTTAGTGTAGCGAAAAGAATATATAAACTATTAAAAGAAATATATCATATTGATATTAAGATGGATACAGGTGAGGTTAATACACTTAGGGGGAATAAACTAATTGTATTAATAGTTGAAGATAAAGTAGACTTGATACTTAATGATCTTTGTATAATAAAAAATAATGAAAGAATTTATGTTCCTTCATTATATTTAGTAGATGATATTCGTGATAAACAATCATATTTAAGAGGTGTATTCTTAATGTGTGGTAGTATAAATGATCCTAAAACAAGTAGATATCATTGTGAATTTGTAATATCTAATTATAATACAGCAGAGTATGTTAATAACTTGTTGAATGAAATGCATTTTAAAAGTAAATTAATAAAGCGTGATAAGAATTATATGGTATATATTAAGGAAGCAGAAAGGATAAGTGACTTTATTAAAATGCTTAATGCTACGAATGCTCTTTTCTACTTTGAGGATATAAGAATATATAGAGATCATAAAAACATGACTAATCGTTTAAATAATTGTGAGCAAGCTAATGTTGATAAGAGTATTCAAGCGAGTAATGAGCAACTAAAATTAATAGCGAAACTTAAGAGTTTAATTGATATAGATCTTCTTGATGATAAAATTAAAGAAATTTGTTTTTATAAAGAAAAATATCCTGAAAGTTCAATGGCAGAACTTGCAGAAATAATAAGTAGTGAGACTGAAAAGCCGATTAGTAAAAGTTGTGTTAATCATAGATTTAGAAAAATAAAAGAAATAATAGAAAATATCGGAGGTTAAATGATATTGTCTATTATTCCATAGTTTAATGCTTCTTCTGCGTTTAAAAAGTAATCTCTTTCTGTATCTTTTTTGATTTTTGAAAGAGGTTTTTTTGTGTTTTTTGAAAGGATTTTATTTATTTTATCTTTTAATTTTAATATTCTTTCTGCGGCGATTTGGATTTCTGTTGCTTGTCCATTAATACCACCTAGTGGTTGATGTATCATTACTTC
>CAVBMP010000089.1:0-14257 GCA_963596555.1 Bacteroides helcogenes | reverse complement strand
ATTTTAAGCTTGATCCACTTCCTGAATGATTTGTTGCACTTGATGGACAACTATAAGATTTACTTCCTGCTGTTGTTTTATAATACCAACATTTTAAGCTTGATCCACTTCCTGAATGATTTGTTGCACTTGATGGACAACTATATGCATAATATCCCTCAGAAACAACTACTGTTTTATCTTCACAAGTTTCAACAGGTATTGTTCTTGTACAAGTATTACATGTTGTATGACTTCTACCATCAGAATCTCTATATGTTGTACAGTTACAACTATAATATTCTTTCTTATAATCTGTTTTACAAGATTTTTCTGTTTTAGTTTTTGCAGGAATCCATTTCTTAACAGGATCTACATAAACAGTTTCTTTCTTACCATCAGTAGTTTTAACAACAGGATCTACATATACTTTCTCAGTTGTACTTGGTTCTTGAGTAATTATAGTAGGTATTTTTGTTTTTGAACCACTTATTATTGTTATTTGAGCATTTATTGTCTCAGTTTTTGTTGTAGTCTTAGTTTTTTCAGCAGATTCAGTATCTACTAAAACAGTTCTATAACAATATTTTCCATCTCTTTTATATCCACTTGGACAACTATAACTTGTAGTTGTTTTAGTAGTTAATTTTTTAAATTGATATTCAATTATTTGTTCTTTTCTACATGTTTTTGAACAATTATTGTTTTCACAATATGTATAACATCCTAATATCTTAACAGTATAATCAGATTCTTTATTACAAACTAAGTTAGTTTTAAGTTCATAATACCCTTCTTGTTTAGTAATGCTAACATATGAATCATATTGATTACAAGAGTTACCATCTTCATCAACAAAAGGTAAAATTAATTTTTTATCATACATATCTGCTAAAGATATTTTTGTAGATTGTCCTACTTCTTTTGGCATTCTTTCATCAGTGAAATAACTTTCACCTGCTTCTTGCATGTATTTAATATTTTCCCTAAATACATTGCTATAAAATGCTGTCATATTAGGAACATTCTTTTTAAATAACCATATAAGCAAGAAAACAAACAATGCAGCAAATATAATTTTTACTAATAGATCTAGAACACTAAATCCAGTTTTTCTATCATTACTATACATAATTTTTCCCCCTTTATTATTTTGATAATGTTAAACTATTTTCTCTAAAATGATTTTTTGCATCTTTTGTAAATATTACAGGCATTGTATCTTCTGTACTTTGATTACCTAAGGCTTTAATTTGTTCAACTGTTAATCCAGATCTTTGAATAACAGCATCCCATTGATCCATAGGTATAAATTCAAGCGTTGCAATTAATTTTGATAAAGGAACTTCAACCATTTGACCAGTAGTATAATCTATACAGAATGGAATACAAATATCAATTCCTTTACTAAGTCCATATTCCATAATTGTTTCAGTATAGAAAGCATATGCCATACCATATAATTGAATTCTAGCAGGATATGATGCAATACTTCTTGTATTATAATGTTCAGAAGTGTTATCAACTAAGTAATATTGGTCTCTCATTAATTCACCAAACTCAGTTGCATATTTTTTATAATCTTCATCATTTTCAGTATTGATTGCATTAATTATTTTTTCCATTACTTCGTCAACTTCAGCAGCACATTTTTGATCATGACTTCCATCTTCAAATAAATATTGAGTTGGAATGAAACCTATATTTCCACTTTTAGTACGACTTTCTGTTGATAAATAAGCTGAGAATATTTGAGTCATTTTATTATTATAATTTAGTAACTCATTTACTTCAAATCCATCTGGAGCAACTCCATTAACTACTTGAATTATATCAGCTAAGTTTTCTTTTGTTACGGAATCTTTTACTACTTGATTTTCATTAGCATATTCTTTATCAAAGTAATTTTCAAAATACCAATCAACTCTAGCATTAACTTGATCAACATTACTAGCATCTTTTAATACACCATCTTCAACATCATTATCTTGAGTTTGTTCTAATGATGCTTTATCTGCGTTTTCAGAAACACAACCAGTAATACCATATCCAGCACCAAGTATAGCAGCTCCGCCAAGTATTCCTGCTCCTATCTTAACTGCTTTACTATGTTTAGGACTTTCATAAACTTCTTCTTCCTCTGCTTCAACAACTGGTTCATTAATTTCTTCAGTTATAGTTTCTGAAACAGGTTCTGGACTATTTATATTGTTATCAGTAATGTCTCTTTCAAGTAACTCTGGAGCATAATCCATAATAAATAATAATTCTAATCTACTCATTTTATATGTATCGCCTTTTTTACAAGCATCAATATATTCTTTTATATCATTATTTACTTCAATATATTGTTGTCTAATAGAATTAGCATTACTTACAAGTGAAGATATTTTTGATTTTGGTGCTTTCTCCGCTACTGCTTTGTTGTATTCAGCAACCAAACCTTCATGTATTTCTTTATAATTCTTTCTGACGTTTTTCATTATTTCTAATAATTCTTTGTTCATAATTTTTCCCCCTTTTGAAATGTGACTGTATTATACCACATTTCACGAACATTGTCAAGTTTTATCGTATTTACTCTACTTACCACTAAGTGAGCATATTATACCATACTTATATAAAAAAATCAAGAAAAACCAATCATTTTGTCTTTTTAAGCATTATTTTAGTTGTTTTTGACTCTATAAATGTAAAAATACTAAGCATTATAAACATAATGATTTTTATTATACTTCTTATTATATATGTATTTTTAGCATATATTATGGACGAATCAACATAGTTCATACCACTAATAACCAAAGTCTTTAAAATACAACTATTAAATAAACCCAACACTATTATTAAAATTAATTTACTAATTCTTGCTTTAGAATAATGCCTTTTGTAATTATATAACACCGGAATCAATAAGAAAATAATAAACACATTTATAATATTATATATAAGTCCGAACAATTCACTATCTAATTTCAAATACTTAATTAATTCTATTATTGTTAAGACAATATATAAAAGTGTAAATGTTAATAAAAAGATTTTTTTATATTTATATTTCATTTCTACTCCTTAACAACTTAATTATATCATATATACTTGAATTTATCTATTTTGAATGCTATTATTTAATTAACAAAGGGGGCTATTATGATAAATCATGATTTTTATACTTTTGTAACAAATGGTAACTTTTCAGATTACAATATATCAGTATATGAAAAAGATCATAATATTAGTGATAAACAATTATTAAAAAATAGTTTTAAATTCTTATTTTCATTTTTACCTAATAAATTAAAAAATAATGAATTTTCTATCAATATAACAATAAACACTATTAATCTTATATGTATTTTATTTTTATCTAATAATTTTGATAATGAAGAAATAATAGTAAATAAAAAAAGAATTGCTACTGCTAAAAAGATGATGTTATCATTTTTAAAAAAGAATAAAAATCAAAAATTACTTGATGCTATGGACAAACTAGATTCAATTATTTTAGATAAAGAAATAAATATAAATGACCTAGTTAAATTAATAAAAGAATTAATCGATAGAAAAGAATATGATGCTATAATATCAAAGATAATAAAAATTAATAAAGAAGTACTTGAACATAATAATTGTGAATTATTTGATATAGTATTTAATAAAACAATAAATTCTATTAAAAATGATGATAATGATGCTTACTATTATATAAGTTTATTAAAAATACTTTATACAAATAAAATTAATAAAGATTATTATATATTTAAATTAGACGAAATATGCAATCACAATCTGTTTTATAGAGAACTTTATTCTATAATAAATGGTAAAATGGTTTGTTTAAAAGAAAACGAAATACTAGAAAAATACTACATAGAAAAAACACTGCCAAGTTTTAATATGCCTTTTATATTACCTTCTTCGTTTGATGACACAATTATAACTATAGATGACTTTAATACGAGAATTAGTGATGATGGTTTAAGTTTTAAACAAGATGGAAATAAGTTCATAGTAGGAATTCATATTACAGATGTTGCAAGTTATATAAAACCAAGAAGTATCTTCGACTTACAAGCAAGACAAAATTTCAAAACAATTTATATTGAAAATGGGAATAGAATTCCAATTTTTGATAGTTCTTTAGAATCAAATTTATCTTTAAATCAAAATGAAAATCATCAAACTATTAGTGTTTATGCAATATTTGATTCATCTTATACACTAGTAGATTATTATTTAACTAAAAGTAATGTAAGAATTAATAGAAATTTTAACTTATCAGAAACGGACAAAATATTAGATTGTAAGAGTTTTTCTGATGATTTTTCAAGAAATATTATTGGTTTATATGATATTGCCAGTAGTATTAATGATGATAATAAAGCAAAAGAAAGGTACTGGAAGAAGAAAGGTTCGGATCTTAATCTATGTAAAAGTGAAATAATTATTAGTGAATTTTCAATATTATTTAATAGACTTCTTGCTTTAATAGCATATGAAAATAATTGCACATATGTATACAAATACCAAGATCCAGAATATTTATCAAAATTGATAGAGAATCTAAATATTAGAAAATGTGACTTATTAAATGACATTATATGTAATATATATTTAAATAGTGGATATTCTCTTAAACCTAAACTTCATAGTGGATTAAATGAACCGATTTATTCAAGTTCTAGTAATCCTTTAAGAAACTATCCTGATACTTTTAATCAATATTTAATTCATGCTCAGTATTTTAAAGATTTATCTTTACCATATAATGAAGATGAAATTGAAAGTATCGTTAATTATTTTAATAAAAGAAAAAGTGAAATGCTACTTTTAAACAGAGAACTTAATAAATCTTTAAAACTCAAAAAACATAGTTAAACTTCTCTTACTATGTTTTTTTTCTTTAATATTATTTTTCGTACAAAGTCAAATGGTATAACTGTAAATGCTAGGAATAGCATAATTTCAAACTCATATATTGTTAATCCAGTTGTTCTAAAAATATCACCACCATAATATATAAGTATAATTTGTACTATTGCTATAAATAGTATTATGAATATAAATACTCTATTTTTTAATAAATTTGCAAATGTATTTATTCTATATGTCCTAGCATTGACTGCATTAAAAATCGCTAAGAATATAAATAGTCCAAAAAATGCTGTCATTAAATATTTATTGTTAGGATCATATCTATATATTGATTTGATAATATTTGATTTTAAAAAGAATATTGAAATTGCACAAGTATAAATGCTATTTAAAATAATTTGATTTTTCATGTATTTGTTAATAATTTTTTCATTTCTACTTTTTGGTTTCTCTTTCATATATTCTTTATAAGCAGGTTCGAAAGCAAATGCAAGACCAGCAAGAGTATCCATAACCATATTTATCCATAACATTTGTACAACAGTAACAGGGGATAATACTCCAATAAAAGGACCTATTACTGATAAAAGAACCGCAGATACGTTAACAGTTAATTGGAATATTACAAATTTTCTAATACTTTTAAAAATAGTTCTACCATATAATATTGCTGTTGTTATTGATGCTATATTATCATCTAAAATTACTATGTCACTTGTTTCCTTCGCTACTTCTGTACCACTGCCCATAGAAAATCCTACATCAGCTTTTTTCAACGCAGAGGCATCGTTTACTCCATCACCTGTCATTCCGACTATTAATCCTTTTTCTTGTGAAATTTTAACAAGTCTATTTTTATCTTGAGGCAGTGCTCTTGAAAGAACTTTTAATTTTGGCAAGATACTCATTAAGTATTCGTCTGTCATTTTATTAAATTCTTCACTAGTTAATATTATATCATCTATATTATCTATAATTTTAGTTTCTTTTGCTACACTTAAAGCTGTTTGTTTAGCATCTCCAGTTACCATAACTACTTGTATTCCAGCATTTTTAATAGTTTCTATCGCTCCTACTGCTTCTTTTCTTATATTATCTTTTAAAAATATAAAGCCTATTAAAGTTAAAGATTCAAATTTATCAGAATCTGACATCGCTAATGCTAAAACCCTCTTGCCTTCTTTCATTTCTTTTTCAATATAATTCTGTAATTTGCCTTTATTGATTAATACTCTTTGCTCTCCACTACTTGTAATATATTTAGTTGATTTTGATAATATCATTTCATAAGCACCTTTAAAAAAAGTTATATTGTTTTTATAATCGGTTGTTATTGATGAATATTTATCTTTACTATTAAATTCTTTTGATTTAGTTATTTTATACTTATCTTTTTTATCTGTTTTGCAAAATGATAAAATTGCTCTTTCAGTAGAATTTCCTCCTTCTACTTTCCCATCATTATAAAAAGATGAGTTATTATAAATTAAAGATAGATTTACTAAATCTTTTAACATTATATTTTTGTTTATCTTATCAATATTATCATATTTTTCTAATTCTGGTGTAACAAATGATGTTACAGATAATTTCCCTTCTGTTAGAGTACCTGTTTTATCTGTGAATAAAATGTTTAATGAACCTGATGTTTCTATACCTACTAATTTTCTAACTAAAACATTTTTATTTATCATTCTTTTCATATTAGAAGAAAGTACTAACGTTATCATCATTGGTAGTCCTTCAGGTACCGCCATTACAATTACTGCTACACTTAATGTTACAGCATAAATAAGATGTGGAAAAAAATTTTTAAATGTTAATATTTTGTTTATATCAAAATCATTAGCAACGACCAGTGCATTAAACATATATGATATTAAAACTAATAATGCTGCTAGATAACCAAATTTACTAATATCTTTTGCTAAATCTCGTAATCTAGTTTTTAAAGGACTTTCAATTGTCTTTTCTTGAATATCATTTGCAATTTTTCCATAAAATGTTTTTTCACCAACGCAAGTAACTTCCATAATAGCTTTTTTCTCATTAACTATTGATCCCATATATACATCATTATCATTTAAGTTTTTACATTTTTCATATGATTCTCCTGTCAAAGTACTTTCATCGACATATATTTCTCCCTGAATAATTTTACCATCTGCAGGAACCTTATCTCCAGATTCCAAATATACTATATCACCACATACTAACTCATCAATATTAACAAGAATCTTTTTAGAGTTTCTTAATACTTTAACTTTTATAATAGAATTTTCTTCACAAAGTTTCTCAAAAGCTTTCTCACTACCATATTCTGATAATGCAGAAACAAATGTTGCTAAAAAAATAGCAATCACTATGCCAAGTGTCTCATATATATTTGAATCCCTAAATAAAAAAATAATTTTTATCGCTAATGCTAATAAAAGTATTTTTATTATTGGATCACTAAAAGATTCAAAAATTAATTTTATAAAACTATTTTTCTTTTTGTGATTTAATACATTACTTCCATACTTTAATCTATTTTGTGCTACTTCTTTATTACTAAGACCAGTTATAATTTTCTTATTCATAAGTTCCTCTAATTAATAATACATTTTTAAGTAAAAAGATATGACAAATTTTTATAATAAGTTTGAAAACTTTAAAATAAATGTTAAAATTATTATGAGGTAGAAGTATGGAAAGAATAGATAAAAATAATTATTATTTAGATATAGCAGAAGTAACTTTAGAAAGAGCTACTTGTATAAGAAGAAAATGGGGTGCTGTCATTGTAAAAAATGATGAAATTATATCAACAGGTTATAATGGAGCGCCAAGAGGAAGAAAAAATTGTAATGATTTAGGTTATTGTATGAGAGAAAAACTTAATATTCCCCGTGGTGAAAGATATGAATTATGTAGAAGTGTTCATGCAGAACAAAACGCAATTATATCTGCTTCTAGAAAAGATACAATAGATGCAACTTTATATATTGTTGGTGTAAATGCAAATGATGGTAGTTATGTTTCAAAATCAATGCCATGCGCAATGTGTAAAAGAGTAATTATAAATAGTGGTATAAAAAATATAATTTTAAGAGATACAAAAGATGAGTATAGAGAAATTTTAGTTAGTGATTTTATCGAGAATGATGATAGCCTAGATGGCAGTTTAGGTTACTAGGAGTAAATAATGGATTTAAGTATTATTATACCTTTATATAACTTTGAAGATAAAGTTTTAACTCTGTATAATAAAATCATTGATGAATTTAACAATGTAGATTTGAATATAATTTTTATTAATAATGGTTCATCTGATTTAACTATGGAAGAATTAAAAAGTATACATAAAAAGAATAATAAAAGTGTAAAAATTATTAATTTTTCTAAAAAATATCACATTAACATAGCAATTAAAGAAGGCATTTTACATTCAAAAAGTAAATATACAGCAATATTTGATGTCAACTCAAACATATCATTAAAATATCTGAATAAAATGTATGACACAATTATTAAAAATCAAGAATATGATTTTGTCTGTGTTAATAAAGTGTTAACAAAGATCAATATAATTAAAAAAACAATTTTTAATGTTGTTGATAAATTGTTTAATAGTACATTAAATACAGAATTTACAAACTGTATAATATTTAAAAAAGATATTTTAAATGTTATTAATCAAAATAATATAAATGTTAATGATGTTTTAGAACTTGGTTATAATGGTTATATTTATATTGTTAAAACAAATAAATCTCAAAAAATTAAAAATATATTACAAAATAATATCGAAAATTGTATCAAATACATTGGTATTATTAATTTGTTTATCTCTATAATAGTTTTCTTAATTTATATAACTCTATCATTTTTAAAGATAATTAAATTTAATTATATAAGTATTTTTCTTTTCTTTATTATGTTATTTCTGTCATTATTTTCAATATTATTAAGTTTTTGGATGAAAAGAAACAATATAAACTCAAATTATTTAAAAGGCAATTATATTATAAAAGAACTTATTGGACTAGATAATGATTATTTATAGATTTTTGTATAATAAAAAGTAATGTTATAATTTGACATTACTTTTTGCATTTGTAGATAGTGGTGCAAATTCCTTATTTTTATATAGAATATATGCAGCAGCACCAATCATTGCAGCATTATCTGTACAATACTTTTTAGGTGGCATGCACATTTTTACTCCTAGCGAATTGCACATATCATTTAGCGCTTCTCTTATGTGAGAGTTACTAGCAACTCCTCCACTAATTATAAGCGTTTTTAATTTATAATTTATCAATGCCTTTTTAGTTTTATCAACCAAATGATTTGTTACACAGTCTTGAAATGATCTTGCTATATCATATTCACGTATTTCATTTCCTCTTTGATGCTCATTATGTACTAAATTATTTATATGACTTTTTATTCCACTAAAACTAAAATTATATGATTCATCACTTAAAATATTTGGC
Organism: Bacteroides helcogenes; assembly: GCA_963596555.1. Classification (GTDB taxonomy): domain Bacteria; phylum Bacillota_I; class Bacilli_A; order RF39; family UBA660; genus CAG-1000. The sequence continues at coordinate 4,922 of CAVBMP010000089.1, read as the reverse complement.
ATTTTATATGATGGTTCACCTTTTAATGCATATTTTTCAACATTTGGACCACCTGGATATGGTAAAGATAATATTCTAGCAACTTTATCATATGCTTCGCCAATCGCATCATCTAATGTTTGGCCTAAATATTCAAAACTATTCTCATTTTTCATCAATATTAAATCTGTATGACCGCCTGACACTATTAATGAAAGTAATGGATATTCTAATTTATTTCCTATCATATTAGCATAAATATGTCCCATCATATGATTAACTGCTATAAAAGGTTTTTTATAAATAAACGACAATGCTTTAGTTGCCTCTACGCCAACAAGCAAACTTCCTAAAAGCCCTGGAGCATAAGTACATGCAAAAGCATCAATATCTTCAAATTTCATATTTGCTTTTTCCATACATTCATTTATTACCATAGTAATATTTTCTAAATGTAATCTACTTGCTACTTCTGGAACAACTCCGCCATATTTTTTATGTACATCTATTTGAGAATTAATTACAGTGGCAATATCTTCATACCCATTTTTTATAATACTTGCACTTGTTTCATCACATGATGATTCAATTGCTAAAATATAAACATCCTTTTTCATTTTACTTTCTCCATTATTATAGCAGTATCTTCACCATAATATCTATCTCTTAAACTAATCTCTTTAAAACCTAATTTATTATATAACTTTATAGCTTGTTGATTGTTTTCATTTACTTCTAACATAATTCTACTGTATTCTTCATTTTTAAACATATTTTCCATAAGAGCAGTAGCAATTCCTTGCCTTCTATTCTCTTCATTTACAAATAAATTCATTATATCAACTACACCATCAACTAATCTTATTTCCAAATATCCCAAAATTGTTTCATTATCATTAGATTTATAGTTATATATTGAATCAGTATCAGATAATATTTCTTTCTCTATCATTTTTCCACCTCTATTTTCTTTATATAATTTGCATTTATATGATGTGGATTTTCACTTTTAGCATTACCTATATATGAAATTATTTTATCAACATCTATATTATGTTCAACTTCTTTGTATTTTTTTTCATATTCATTTTCATTGCTATAAAATTCTTTTATCAATTCTTTATTATCTTTAGTAAAAACTGATATGTAATAACCTTTATTATCTTCTATTACTGCCATTTTATTATCATCTATATCACTACTAACTAAATATGCTGTTAAACTTGATATAGTATTAATTTTTATATTTAATGCATATGCTATTGTCTTTGCAATTGAAAGACCAATTCTGATACCTGTAAAACTTCCAGGACCATTAACAACTATTATTTGTTTTAAGTCTTTAACATCAAGTTTATTTTCATCAAATATTTCTTCAATCATAGGCATCACATAAATAGAATGACTATATTCGCTTTCTTTAGTTTTGATATATAATTTAGATTCAGTTTTAAGTGCTATAGTTATAAGACTATCATGCGTATCAATAAATAATATCATACTTTCCCTCTTTTCCTGCATATTATATCATTTTTAATTTTATTTTTCACTATTTACGTAATCTAATTCCATAATTTTTCTGGATAAACGTTATTTTCTATTTGATTGTTAATGTAATTTACGACTTCTTCTTTGTCTTCTTTATATGTTACACCTACCCATTTTGAACTAGTATTTATAATTTTAACTTTATAATCATTGTTTTCAATTCCATGTGATACAACATCTGGTATTAAAAATTCATCTTTCAATAAATCTTTCTCTTCAAAAAATTTTTTCATCTGTGCTTCTATATAATTAAATATATTCGGATAAAACATCATCATATTCATAGACACCTTTGTATCAGGTTCTATAGTTTTTTTAATATTTGTTTCTAATGATACCGCTTCAATAATATTAGATTTTGTCACAGATGATTCATCAATATTTTTTAAATATCCATTCTCAATATTGCAAATTCCTCTTTTAACTGAACCATTGTCTGTAACAGTGTTAATAACATCATAACATACAAGTCCTATTTCGTTTGTTTCTTTTGATTCTTTCATGTATTTACTTGCTTCTGAAAATGCTTGATAACCATAAAAATCATCTGCATTAATTATCATAAATTGCTCATTTATTACATTTCTTGCAGCATATATTGCATGTGCTGTTCCTAATGGTTTAACACGTTCTTGTGGAACACTATATCCCGTTGGAATATCTTGAATGTCTTGAAAAACATATTCAACAGGTATTTTTCCTTCAACCCTGCTTCCAATTGTTTCTTTAAAAGTTTCAAAGTTTTCTTTTTTAATAATAAAAACTACTTTATTAAATCCACATCTTTTAGCATCATAAATAGAATAATCTATTATAAATTCATTATTTGGACCTACAGGTTCAATTTGTTTCAATCCCCCAAATCTGCTACCCATACCAGCAGCCATAATTAATAACGTTTTATCTTTCATATTTCTCCTTTTTTTAAAATAAGATTACTTATTGAAGTAATCTTATTTATTTGTTTGACTTTTTTTTGTTTTTTTATCAGGAATATTTTCTTCTTTTACTTCCTCATTTGATTTAATTTTATAATTACTATTAGCTTCGACTAAATCTTCTATTTCTTCTTTAGTTAAAGTTTCGTTTGTTATTAATCTGTTTGCTAAAATTTCAACTAATTTTTTCTCTTTAGAAACTATTTCTTGTGCTCTTTTGAAACACTCATCTATTATTTTTTTAACTTCTTGATCAATCAATAATGCAACTTGATCTGAGAAGTTTTTAGTTTGATTATAATCTCTTCCTAAGAATACACTTTCACTTCTATGTTCGAATTGCATTGGACCTAATGAACTCATACCATATTCAGTAACCATACTTCTTGCAATTTTAGTTGCTCTTTTCAAGTCATCACTTGCTCCAGTAGAAATTTCATTTAAATAATGTTGTTCACTTGCACGTCCAGATAATAATGTTATAATTTGTTCTTCAAGTTCTTCCTTTGTATACACAAGTGTTCTTTCTTCTTTTGGTAACATTTGTGTATAACCACCTGCCATTCCTCTTGGAATTATAGTTATTTTATGTACTTCTTCTCCATTTGGTAATACTATTCCAGATACAGCATGTCCCGCTTCATGATAAGCAACTATTTTCTTTTCATATTCAGTAACTTTTCTACTTGTTTTAGCAGGTCCCATCAATACTCTATCACTTGCCTCATCTATCTCGTCCATTGTTATTGCATCTTTATCTCTTCTAACTGCAAGTAAAGCTGCTTCATTTAATAGGTTTTCTAAGTCTGCTCCTGAATATCCAGGTGTTCTCTCAGCAATATGTTTTAAATTTACTGATTTTGCTAATATCTTATTTTTAGCATGAACATTTAAAATTTCTTCTCTTTCTTTAACATCTGGTTTACCAACAGTTACTTGTCTATCAAATCTTCCTGGACGTAATAACGCTGGATCTAAAACATCAGGTCTATTTGTTGCTGCAATTATAATTATTCCTTCATTCTCACTAAATCCATCCATTTCAGATAATAATTGATTTAATGTTTGCTCTCTTTCATCATGTCCGCCGCCTAAACCAGTTCCTCTTTCTCTACCAACAGCATCTATTTCATCTATAAATATTAAGCATGGTGCAGTTTGTTTTGCTTGTTTAAACATATCTCTTACTCTTGATGCACCTACACCTACAAATAATTCTACAAAATCAGAACCACTTATATAGAAGAAAGGCACTTTTGCTTCTCCTGCAACTGCTTTAGCAAGTAATGTTTTACCTGTTCCTGGAGGACCAACTAATAATACTCCTTTAGGGATTCTAGCACCCATTTTAGTGAATTTTTTAGGATTCTTTAAGAAATCAATTAATTCTTGTACTTCTTCTTTTTCTTCTTTTAATCCAGCAACATCTTTGAATGTTTTTGTACCACCATCTTCTGATAATTTTGCCTTACTTTTACCAAAGTCAAATGTTCCTTTACCATTATTACCTAATTTTATAAACATTACATACATTAATACACCAAATAATATAATTGGCACTATATTAAATAATATACTTAACCATGTACTATTTTCAGGATTTGTATTTGTTGTAACTTTCAAATTATGTAATTCTGCTGCTTCATATATAGAAGAAATTACTGTGTCAGTATATGGTATTGTTACTTTAAAAGTTTCTCCTTTTTTATAACCTTCCATTTTTCCAGTTAATTCATAAACCCCTGAACTATTTCTTGGAGTAACATTTAATTCTGTTACTTTACCACTATTTATATCACTAGTTAATTCAGTATAATTTAATTCATTTATTTTCGTACTAATAGAATTTAAGAAAATATATGATGTAACTACAACTGCAAATAGTAATAAATATGGCATAAAATTCATATTTCTTTTTGTTTTCTTTATATTCATAATTCCGTCCTTTCTAACGATACCTTAGTATTATATCATACTCTTGTGAAATTTTCTTGTCAAATTTTGATTTTTTTAAACCTGGTAACCAAATTATATTGTCTTTTGAGTCTAAAACAACAGGCCAGCTGCTTCTTTGACTTGGTTTTATTTTCTCATCTATAAATATATCACTTATTTTTTTAGTCCCATTCATTCCTTTAACTTCCATCTTATCACCATTTCTTTTATTTCTGACATATAATGGTAATGTTAAATCTGCACTATTAAGTCTAATTGTATTATTTGTGGTATCAGTACAATCTGTTATTTTCTCAATAATTTTACCGTTTGGTAAACTAACAACATTTGATATTTCTATTTCATATTCATCTGTTTGTTCTTCATCATATGTAAATATAATTTCATTATATGATTTAATAACTATTAAATTATTTGGTAAATGCACTATACTATTAGATCTATTTGAATTTATTAGATTAAATATTAATTCAACATGGACATCACATATTACAAATAAAT
>CAVBMP010000088.1:0-2104 GCA_963596555.1 Bacteroides helcogenes | reverse complement strand
GTCAAGTGTTCCATTTTTATTTTATTCAAGTTTCCTTGATGTATTCATAATAACATATTTATAATTGATTGTAAAGGCAATATTCTATTTGAAAAAAGCAATCTTTGTGTTATAATTAATTAGTAATTAAAGTAGAAATGGGTAATGTGTATGTATATTAAAGAAATAAAATTAAGTGGATTTAAAAGTTTTGCTGATAAGACAACTATAGAACTTGATAAAACATTTACAGGTATAGTTGGACCTAATGGTAGTGGTAAAAGTAATATAGTTGATGCGATTAAATGGGTACTTGGAGAACAAAGTGTTAAAACATTAAGAGGCTCTAATAATATGACTGATGTTATATTTACTGGTTCTTCATCAAGACAGCCATCTAACTTTGCATCTGTTTGTATTATTTTTGATAATAGTGATAGAACACTTAATATTGATTATAATGAAGTGTCTATAAAAAGAATGGTTTATAAAACTGGTGAAAATGAATATTATATAAATAATGAAAAATGTAGACTAAAAGATATAACTAATTTATTTTTAGATTCTAGATCTTCTAAAGAATCATTTAATATAATACCTCAAAATAAAATAGATCAAATATTAAGTGAAAAACCTGAAGAGAGAAGAACTATATTTGAAGATGCTGCGGGTGTATTAAAATATCAAAAGAGAAAAGAAGAGTGTTTGAATAAACTTTCTAAAACACATGATAATATTGATAGAATAAACTTAATAATAAGTGAAAATGAAGAAAACATTGGACCTTTAGAAGCATCTGCTAAAAAGGCAAAAGAATATAAGACTGCATTAAATGAACTTGAATCAGTAGAAATTGCTCTTATTGCTAAAGATATAACAACTTATAGTAGTGAAGTAAGCGTTAAAACAGAAAGAAAGAGTACTTTAGAAGATGAACTATCTAAACTTAATACAAGTAAAACAAGCGATAATACATTAGTTGAAAAACTTAAAGTAGAAGTATTAAATATAGATGAGAAAATTAAGAAAACAAGTAATGAAATATTTAAGTTAAATGAAAGTTTACTTGATTTAAGTAACAAAAAAACTTTATTAACAGAGAGAAATAAATATGATAAGTCTAGTGATGAAGTTAAGAATAATTTGATTCATTTAAAAGATAGAGAAGGTATAACTAGAAATAGTATAAATGCTATAGAAGTAGACATTAAAAATCTTAATGAAAATGTTAATACTTTAAATATTAAAGTGAGTGAACTATCAAAAGATTATAATGATATAGGAAGAGATAAAGATAAAGATAATTTTAATTTAAATTCTAAGAGAAAGTTATTATTTGAAACTAATAATAAAATAGATATATTAAAGACTAATTTAGCTAATATGAATAAAGTTCCATATTCAGTTAGATGTATAGTAGGTAATCCTGTTTTAAGAGGTATACATAATATTCTTGGAAGTTTAATTGAAGCGAAAGAAGAACATGTTTCAATGATTGAAATAGCTCTTGGTGGTTCTATAAACAATATAGTTGTTAATGATGAAGGATGTGCTAAGGAAGCAATTGAATATTTAAAAAATCATAATAAAGGAAGAGCGACATTCTTTCCACTTACAGTTATTAAACCTAAAAGTATAGATCCTGATACTAAAAAAGAAATAGAAAGTATCATTGGATATATGGGTGTGTTAAGTGACTTTGTGACATATGATTCTAAATACTACAATATAGTAATGAATCAACTTGGAAATATAATAGTTGCTAATAACATAAATACCGCTATCGCAATAAGTAAGAAAATAAATCATCGTTATAGAGTAATATCACTTGATGGAGAACTTATCCATGTAGGTGGTGTTATGAGTGGTGGTAGTATAAGAAATGATAATTCATTTATTAAAGATAAATATGAACTTGAAAGACTTATTTCATCTATCGAACCATTAGATAATAGTATTAAAGAGTTAGAAATTAAAATAGAAGAATATGATAAAGATTTAAATATTATTAAAGATAAAGTATACAATATTAATATTGATTTAATTAAAACAAAAGAATTATTAAATAATAAAAATATTGAAAAAGATAATCTTAATAAAGAACTTGATAGTATAGTAAATGAAA
>CAVBMP010000087.1:0-4300 GCA_963596555.1 Bacteroides helcogenes | reverse complement strand
TAGCAATACTAGTAATTATTGCATTACCAAACGTATTAAAGATGTTTAATGATTCTAAAAAGAATAGTTTCTTAACTGAAGCGAAAACAGTATATAGTGAAGTATCTAAAAAATATATTTCTGAATCAATGAAAGGTAATAAATTATCATATGTTAGTTCAGAAGATGATACTAAATTAGAGATGACAGGTAGAGATTTACAATATTGTGTATTTTTAAATACTGATGGAACAATTAAAAAAATGCAAGTATCAAATAGAGAATATGTAGTGGAACTATCTGGTAATAAAAATATATCAGATTTGAATATAAATGATTTAAAAGATGGAAACTTAGATGATGAAGAATGTGGACCTAATGCATCAATATCATTTGAAGATGATTCATGGAAAATAATATCAGATCATGTTAAAAGTGGAAAAACAAAATATTATAATGTTGGCGATCAAAAACAAGTGACTATAGATGGAATAGATTATACAGTAAGAATTGCCAATAAATCTACTCCTGATGTATGTAATACAGAAGGATTTTCTCAAACTGCATGTGGTTTTGTAGTTGAGTTTGTTGATGTTGTAGAAGATAATAAAAAGCATTCGTTGAACTGGAAAGATAGTGATTTAAGAGGATATGTTAATAATGAATTTTTCAATAAATTACCAACTGATTTACAAGACTCAATAATAGAAACAAAAGTAATATCTGGTCATGGCACTAATGATGAATCTGATTTTGAAACAGTAGATAAAGTATATTTGTTGAGTACTAAAGAAGTGTATAATGGTAATGGAACTACTGCTAAGGATAAACAAAGACAACTTGATTATTATGCTTCTAAAAACGTAACTGGTAATGCAAGTGAATATACTATTAAAAAGTATAATGGTGAAAATACTAAATGGTGGTTAAGAACTAAGTATTCAGCTTATACTTGGTATATGCATTATGTAAATATTGATGGAAAAGTTTCTTATGGTGGTGGTTCTTGCGGTATCTCACCTGCATTCCGAATCGGCTAATTAAAAAGACCTACTTGTTTGAGTAGGTTTTATAATGCTTTTTGATTTTGTTTTTCTATTTTTAAATCTTGAAGTTCATCATTTGTTTTTGATAAGTGTGAGTTACCTTTTAAGAATGAATTTATATATATACTACCAGGAATACTTTTATAAGTGGTATTATCTTCACCAACTTTTGTGTTATAGAAAGAGTCACCATATATTCTTGCAATATTGTTAGTTAAAATAGTATATCCATTTATTAATAACTCTTTTGCTTCTTCTTTATCTTCCTCTTTTATAAAATAACCTGGGTTAGGGGTAGTTACATATACACCATTTATTAATGTATAATTACTCTCATTACAAGTATCTTTTGTAAAGAATTGTCTGTATGTTGGATCAACTAAATATGATAAAGTACCATTTTCAGTATTTATGTTTACTATCATAAATGTATGACCTTTAATATTATTTGTTATTACTTTTTGTGTATCACATACATTATAATTTACATTTAAACTATTAAGATAATTACCTATTATAGAAATTGCTGTATCACATTTCCATTCGAATGAATAGTTATCTAAATCATTTGTGAATCTTGTTCTTGTTATGAAAACTATATAATCTAAAAAATATTTTGTTTCTTCTTGTGATAATGGAATATTTTCTTCTAATTTATTTTCAATTTGAGATATTAAATCATAATCAATATCTATTTTATTTGGAGTAGATTCTATTACAAAATTCATTTTTCCTCCTTAATCTTTTTATTAAAATTAGACATTTCTGTTTCATATTTATTGTTTTTTGGAAAATAATATTTTCTTCCGATTAGTTTATCTGGCATATATTGTTGTTCAACATAATAATTTTTATAATTATGAGGGTATTTATAATTAGGAGAAGTTGTTCTTATATTTTCTGGTATTCTTCCGATGTTTCCTGCTTGTACTTCTGTGATAGCGGTATTAATTGCCATATCTGCTGAGTTACTTTTTGGGCTTAGTGCCATTTCTATTACAGCAACTGATAGTGGTTTTACTAGTTCTGGATAACCGATTCTTTCACTTGCTTCAATTGATGCTAAAACTCTTGGTGGAAGAGAAGGGTTTGCAAGACCAATGTCTTCATATGCGATTACTAGCATTCTTCTATAAATTGAATCATAGTCCCCACTAACTATTAATCTTGATAGATAATGTAATGCTGCATCTACATCACTTCCTCTTATACTCTTTTGAAATGCAGAGAGCATGTCATAATGACCATCTTCATTTTTATCAGTAAAAAAAGACGGGGTATTATTAACTTCTTTTATATTATCTATTGTTACTTTATGATTAAAACCGTAATATGAAAATTCTACTAGGTTATATGCAAATCTAATATCACCATTAGAAAGTTTTGCTATATATTTTATTGTTTTTTGATCCATTTCAATATCAGTAAGAACATTTTTTACTCTTTTTAAACCTTTTACAATATCATCTTCTTCTAGTGGCTTTAGTTCTAATAATTGACATCTACTTCTTATTGCTTGATTAATAGAATGATATGGATTTGAATTAGTAAGACCTATTAGTGTAATAAGACCACTTTCTATAAATGAAAGTAATATATCTTGTTTATCTTTATTCATTCTATGTATTTCATCTACTATTAAGATCATAGAACCATACATTTTTGCTTCTTCTATGACAACTTCAAAATCTTTTTTACTGTTGATAGTTGCATTTAACATTCTATATCTCATATTTAAATCATTTATTAAGCTAAGAGCAATAGTTGTTTTACCACAACCACTATTTCCATAAAGAATTATATTGAAAAGAACTTTGTTTTTAACTAGATTTGAAAGTACTTTGTCTTTACCAATTAAATGAGTTTGACCAAGAACATCTTTTAGAGTATTTGGTCTTAATTTATTTTGTAATAGTTCCATAGTAGTCACCTCATACATATTTTATCAGTTTTAATAATAAAATAAAAGTACTAGTCACTTACTAGTCACATTAAAATGATATATTGTATACATATTATGTATTTGTTATAATTATGAAGAGGTAAGGTATGAGAAAAATAAAGCTTAGAAGTATTATTATATTATTAATAACTATATTTTTATTTTGGTATATTTTGAAAGATAATTTTGTTAAATCTATTGATTTAATCGCATCAAGTAATAAATGGTTAATTTTATTATCAATTTTAGTATATATTGTTTATTTTATAATAGAAGCATATCTTTTAAAATTATTAATTGATAAGTCATGTAAAAAGTATTCATTTAAAAAAGTAATTGAACTTAATATAATGACTAAGTTTTTTAATGGAATAACACCTTTTTCATTAGGGGGACAGCCACTTCAAGTATATGAGCTTAGTAAAAATAAGGTACCTGTGACTAAGAGTCTTTTAGTTATAGTTGAGAACTTTATTATACTACAAATAACTATGACTATTATGATCATATTATCTTTAGTATTTGGATATGTATTTGAACTAAAGTCTAACAATTTCTTATATATTATGACTTTAATCGGAGCGGTAATTACTGTTCTTACATTAGTGTTAACAATACTTATATGTGTTAAGATTGAACTTGCATCTAAGGTAGGGAAAAGTACTATAAACATACTTAATAAATTTAATATAATTAAAGATAGGGATGCAACTTTAAATAAATGGAATTCTAAATGCATTGAATATCAAAATGGATTTAAGAGTCTTATGAAAGATAAGAAGTTTATTATTAAATGCGTATGTATTAACTTTCTATATATGATAGTGTTTTTTATGATACCTTTCTTTACATTAAAAGCATTACATGTATCTTTAAATATTAATATGTTTTATGTAATAATATTATCTTGTTTTGTTTATATTTCTGCATCTTTTATACCAATACCAGGTGCGAGTATAAGTACAGAGTACTCTTTTATTCATTATTTTGGGTTGATAGTTTGTGAAACAGTGGTTATTCCTAGTGTACTTTTATTTAGAGTTATTACATATTATATACCATGTATTATAGGTGGGATTTTATTTAATTATAGAGATAGTAAAAGAGATTAATGTAAAAATAATGTAAAAAAACTATTCAATTAGTTTTTTTTATTATATAATTATAAATGTATGATAGATATTGAAAATAAAGAGTTTGTTGATGATTTTAGTGATTATTTAAGAATAGATAAGAATTATTCTGAAAATACAGTTGAATCTTATATGAGAGATCTTAAATATTTTTTAACATATACTGATAAAGAAATATTAAATATAACTAAGAAGGATAT
>CAVBMP010000086.1:0-4015 GCA_963596555.1 Bacteroides helcogenes | reverse complement strand
ATGAAAATATTATTTAATAAAAATATTATATTAAATAATGATTTTAAAAAAGTAAGTATGTATATAGGAGTAAACTTAAAATATAAGAATGATAAGGTAACTGATTCTCGTGATTTTAAAGTTAAAACATTAAATGAATTATTAGAAAATGCGTATCATACTACTATAGATAATGATCAAGATTTATATGATATTAGTTCATTAGAATTATTTGATAAGAGATTTTCTTTTATAAATAAAAATATATTAAATAAATTTAATAGAGGTAATCATACTAATATATCAACACTACTATATATAGTTAAAAATGATTCAACAAGAAATTTATTTATATACTATTATAATATTCTTAAAAATATATATAGTGATAGTAATGAAGCATTATATAAATCTGTTGAAAATTTTACATATAATAAAGAGTTATTAATGTCTTGTATTGACAAGAAATTATCTTCTAAAGAAATAGAAGGCCTTATAAGTGTTTTAGCATCTTTCAATAATCCACTTAATATTAGTGATTATAAAGATCTTAACAATTATGTTAAAGATTTTCTAAAACAGTTTTTAATAGAACTTTCAAATATTAAAGATAGTACAATATATAAAAATATAGTATGTAAGTATTTGTTTAATAAGGGATTTAATTCTAAAGGAAATAGTGGATGGTTAGAAATGACTACTATTAAACAAATAATAGATGTGTATGATCCATCAGTATTAGAAAGCTTAAAAATAGATGATAAAAGCATATTTAATAAGAATGAATTATCATATTTAACATTTATAAGTAAATTATTTTCATATAATGATGATGAAGTATTATTTTCTTTTGTTGATAAGATGCTCAATAAGAAAATTAAAAGAAATATAGTTGTTGTAAATAATTTTTTTGAAAAATTAAAAAAATATAAAAGAGAAATTATTAATTCATCAATCGTATCATTAAAAGAACTAGATGAAATGTCTTCTGAAACGGAATTTGTAATTAAAAAAGAAATTGATGGAATTAAAGTATACACTGTTTATGATAATGACTTTAAAGTATTATCTTCATATAACGATGATAAAATACACTATAGTTACAGTAATGCTAGTGAAATATTAAAGAACTCATATTGTTATGAATTTATACCTGATAATGTTAATTTCAGATTTACAACTTATGATGATAGAACTATATTAAAATTTAATAAAGATAGAATTATTAATAAGAATAGTCTTATTCCAAAATTTATTATTGTTTCTGGAGTTGTAACTGATGAAATAATTAATGTAGCAAAAAGAGAAAATCTTGCGATAGTTTCTTTGGAGGAAAAATTATGATAAATGATATTAATCAAGAAATAGAAGAACTTAAAAAAGATGACAAAAACTATTTAAAATACATTGAATGTTTTTGTGAAATAGAAAAAGTTATTGAAGAAAATTCCCCAGAATATCAAGAATTAAAAAAAATAAATGAAAGTGAATTTGATGATGAGTATTAAAAAAGATGATTGCAAAAATCATCTTTTAATATATAATTTCATCATTTTCAAACTTAATATCTAAAAATTTCTTACTTGATAAGTAATCACACATATGAACAAATCTTTGATATTTATCTTTAGGTTTTTTCAATATTTCCTCACCCTTATAATTTTTTGTAAATGGTCCCATATGAGTTTCAATACATCTACATACTAAGTCGGTCTCATCATCGGTAAGTTCTAATTTATCCTTATTTTCTTTTATAAATTCACTCATAATTATAGGGTGTTCAAATACAGTATATTCGCTTTTAACTCTTCCATGCTTAAGGCCATCATGAAGTGTTATTGCCATAATGATTAAGTCTTTTTCATCATCACTAAAATTATTTATGCTTTCATTATCTAAAAGTTCTTTTGCTATTCTAACTGCCGCTTTTGTATGTCTTAAAAGGCCACCTTCATTTAAAGAGAAAGATGGATGATATTTTCCCGTTGAAGATGCTGGTACATGAAAAAAATACTCAGGTAAAAGATTAATCATCGTAATTAAACTATTTTTAATTCTCTCATTTTTTATATAACTAATTTCTTTATTAAATTTTTCTTGCATATCAATACCTCTTAAATATTATATAATAAAAATATTAAAATTTCTATTTATTTATGTTATTATTTAATTATGAAAGAAGAAATAATAAAGATTAGTAAAAATAATAATATTGATAAAATTGGTTTTTGTAGCATTAAGAATTTACAGATACCATATGATAAATATAAAACACAAGAAAAATTAGATTATAAGTGTTCTTTTCAAGTAGGAGATTTATCTGATAAAACACTCACTAATGAAAAGTATAGTATTTATAACACAGCAATAGTTATTTTAGTTAGTTATAATAAAGTAGACTTTAGTGATGAATCGACTGTTAGTTTGAGTTCATGTGCTTATGGTAAAGATTATCATTTAGAATTAAAAGAAAAAATGGAAGATATATGTAAATATTTAGAGGGTAAAGGATATTTATATAAAACATTTGTAGATAATAATCCTTTGGATGAAAGACTACTAGCATATAATGCTGGTCTTGGTTTTTTTGGAAAAAATAATTTATTAATAAATGAAGATATTGGTTCATATTTTTTTATAGGAGAGATTTTAACTGATGCAATAATTGAAGGCGATAAGATTAAAAATAATAAATGCATTGGTTGTAATAAATGTATTGATAAGTGTCCAACTCATGCTTTAAATGAAAATGGTATTTTAAATGCTAAAAGATGTTTAAGCTACTTAACTCAAAGTAAAAGAGTTGATGAAAGTGACTACAAATATTTTAATAACTGTATATATGGATGTGACATATGTATTAGTGTTTGCCCATACAATAATAAAATTAAAACAATAAAAAACGACATAGATTATGAAGAATTTTTAAATATGTCTGATGAAGAATATAAGAAGAAATATTCATCTAATTCAAGTTACTGGAGAGGCAAAAAAGTTCTTGATAGAAATATAAATATTTACTTAAATAATTTGAAAAAGAGAAAATAGTGTGTTAAAATTAATATGAACTGTAAGATAAGGAGATATTATGATTAAACTATTTAAGAAAAAAGAAATTCCAAGTAAAAATTATTATATTGTTATTATTGTTACAATATTAGTAGTTCTTTTAATGATATTTATAAGATCATTTTACTTAAATTATAAGTCTTCTAAATTATCTGAAAGTATTTTTTCTAGTCAAATAGTAAATCAAATTCAAATGGATGATTTTGACTTTGCAGTTGTTGAAATATCAGATGCTATACTATACGTTAGTTATACTGGTTCAAATGAAATTCATAGTATGGAAAAGAGATTATTTAAGGAAATTGAAAATAATAAATTAACTGATAAAGTAATTTATCTAGATATAACTGACTATAAAAAGAATAATAAATATATAAATATACTTAAAGAAAAATTTCCTGAGATAGAATATGAAATTAATTCAGCACCATTATTTATATATATTAAAGATGGTAAAGCAGTAGAAGCAATGAGTAGTGATTATAAAATGGCTGACTATAAAACATTTGATAAATTAATAAAAAAATATAATATAGAATAGGTTATATAATGGAAGAAAAAGAAGTAACTAATAAGATTAAAAGGAAAATAAATTATTTTGAAATTTCTTTTGTATTAATTTTATTACTTAGTATTTTATTCTTATATTTAGATTACGATGTATTTAAAAGAATAGATACAACTAGTGAAAAAAGTCTAATTATGATAATGTGTTATGGTCTAATGATTATATTTACATTAATAATTGTATTGCTTGTTCATAAAAAGAAACCATTTTCTTCATTAATAGGAATAGTTATATCTCTTGTAAATATTATTTTAGGAACAATATATATTAAAATATTAGGTGGATGTTTATTAATTGTTTCTATAATATATATGATAAAAAATAAGGATGCATATTTATAAATATTTTGAGTTGCGGTAAAAAAAATAATTAAAATAAAAAATCAGAGAATTTTTCAAA
>CAVBMP010000085.1:0-2326 GCA_963596555.1 Bacteroides helcogenes | reverse complement strand
CTTTATAATTAGGTTTATTTCTTGATATAGGATACATATGATTCAATATAATATCCTCTTCTATATTATTTATCTTAAAATAATTTTTAGAATTATCAAGAGCGACCATCGGATGAGTTTTTAAAAATACTTTGTATTTATCATCAGATCTTTTCATATCATCTTCAGTAAAAAAGTCATGCATCATAGCGCCTCTAGTACAAGAAATATAATCAAGCCCTAGTCTCTTTGATATAAAGAAACTCATTTTAGAAACTCTTGTTATATGATCTAATCTATTCGTACCATGATGAACTATTGATTTAAGTTCTCTATATTTATTTATTTGATTAAATTCACTAAATATATCATAAAATATTTTTTTATTTGTTTTCATACATCTCACTTCTTCTTATATCCATCTTGGAATATAAATATTTCTAGTAAAACCCTCCATATATTTTAAATGCTGCTGCAAAATATTATCTACTATGATTGAAACAACATCTTTAGTACCTTTAGGTACTTTTAATGCAAGTAAAAAATTAGTAAGTATTGTTTTAAACTCCCTATCATCAAAATATCTAACTATTGCTTTATTTAAACTAGATATTTTTTTTATTTCTGATTTATTTCTAATATCAATGGAAAAAATATATTGTTGAAATATTTCAATAATCTTATCACTCATATAATCTAATTCATTGAACTCTTCATTTATTATACGATAATAATCAGGACAATATTTAAGTACAACTTTATTATCTAGATATCTATTTTGCATTACTTCACCAACCTAAATATATCATTATAAGTAACATAAAGCATAAGAATTATCATCAAACCAAAACCAATTAAATTTATTATATATTCAACATTCTCATTACATTTTTTCTTTGTTATTTTTTCTATTATTAATAAGAATATTCTTCCTCCATCAAATACTGGTATTGGTACTAAGTTAATTACTGCTACATTTATACTTAAATATGCTGTTAAATATAACAATACCTCTAATCCTTGTGATCTTACTGAATCAATTAAAGAGAATATTCCTACTGGTCCACTTAATGTATTAACAGATACTTCACCTGTAAATAATGAACCAATTATTCTAAATATAGTTACAGTATTATCCCAGAATCCACCAAATGCATATTTAACTGCATTAACAAATCCTTTTTTATGAGTTGCTCCTTCTATTTGAATACCAAAAACTCTTGTTTCCTCACCATTTATTTTTTTAACTTCTGGTACTATATTATAAGTTTTAGTACTTCCATTACTTTTTAAAACAACAAATTCATAACTGTCTTTCAATTTCTTAGCAGAAACTTCTAATACAAAGTCATCCCAAGTCTCAACATCTGTATTATTTACTTTAATTATTCTATCACCAGGTTCAAGTCCAGCATTATAAGCAGCAGTATTTTCACTTACTGCCTTTATTATAGGTTCTTGTACTGGTCTTCCAAAAATCAAACCACTAATAAAGAATAAAACAATCGCAAGTAAACAGTTAAAAAATATACCATTTATAAGTACAATAAATTTCTTTAAAAAACTTTTATTTTCAAGTACCCTATCTTTCTTTATTTTTTTATTTTTAGGATCTTCTTTTTCTGCCATCGCAACAAATCCACCTATTGGAAATGCTCTTAATGAATAAGTAGTTTCACTTTTTTTAGGTTTATATTGTAATAAAGCAGGTCCCATTCCTAAAGAAAATTCATCTACATAAACACCAGATTTTTTTGCCGCAATAAAGTGACCAAATTCATGAATGGCAATAATTAATCCTAAAATAAGAATTAATATTAATAATGTTATTATAAAATTCATATATCCTCCTATATAAAGTAAAGAATAAAAGTAAATGCATACATTGCAAAAATAATACTATCCAATCTATCTAATACTCCACCATGCCCAGGCATAATATTGCCATAATCTTTAACTCCATATTTTCTTTTTATTGCTGAAAATACTAAATCTCCTGCTTGAGCACATAATGATAATACAAGTGATACAATTATTGCTAAAATAACTGAAAAACTATCACTAATCATTAACAAAAACATTGTACCAATATATGTACCAAGAAGAGTGCCTCCAAACATTCCCTCTATTGTCTTATTTGGTGAAACTTTAGGACATAATTTATTCTTTCCAATCTTAGTTCCATAAAAATGAGCAAATGTATCAGTTGATATTGTTATTAATATTACATAAATAAAATAATTCAATGATAAATCTCTCATATTCATAATATAATTAAATGCTAGTCCTAAAAATAATATAACTCCTATATAATAAAATGCATCTTCAACACAATACTTTTCTCTAT
>CAVBMP010000084.1:0-15759 GCA_963596555.1 Bacteroides helcogenes | reverse complement strand
CAAATTTAGGTTTAAAATCTATTTTAGATATTTTAAATGTTATATTAGCAATTCCTTCTTTGTTATATACTTCAACTTTCTCAGGAACCATTTCTCTATTGAATGTTATTTTTTGACTAACTAAAGAACTGTTATTCGGATAATTTACTGTTGATGATAAGATATATTTTTCATCTTTTTCTTCAAAAACAACATTAGAGTCATTTTCAAGATCTTTTAATAAAGAACTTAATATATATGATTGACTACTATTATATGGCCATTCACTTTGAAATTTAAAACTCTTATTAAGTTGTGGTGTCACTACAAATACACCATTTTCATTCTTAAGAATTATTTGTTTATGATCAGAATCTCTATTTTCAAGCGTTGCTTTATAATAATCTCCTTCCATATAATCAACTGTTACAGTATAATCATATACTTCTTCATTACTAACAATTTCCATATCCCCTGTTAATTTATACATACTACTGTCATCTAACAATTTTTTATATTTAGAAATTGCTTTGTTTGAATCCATTTTACTACACCCCACTAGTAAAAAACACGATACTAATAGTAATAAAAACTTTTTAATAATTTTCCCCTCCTACACTAAATTATATTTTCATTATAATTTTATATGAATAAAATAATTATTTTTGGTTAAAACTATAGTTAGAGGAGGAATATACATGAATACATTATACAAAATATGTCTTACTCTTATAATAATTGGTGCTATTAACTGGGGAATGATCGGTGTCTTCGGAGTTAATTTAGTTGAATTATTATTTGGTAAAGAGTCTTTTTTAACCAACTTTGTATATGCACTTGTTGGTATTAGTGGACTTGTATCAGTTGGAATTCTTTTAAAACCATTCGATGAACATCATGCATAATAAATTTCAAACATAATAAAAACCAGAAATAATCTGGTTTTTGTTTGATTTTATAATCCTAAAGAACTTTTATCTACTTTAATTCCAGGACTCATAGTTGAAGATATGCTAATATTTTTAATAAAAGTACCTTTAACTCCATTTGGTTTATTCTTTACTATTTCAGATACAATAGCTCTTAAATTTTCTTCTAATTGTTCTTCAGTAAATGATAATTTACCAATTGTTAAATGTAAGTTTCCATAAGAATCATTCTTATATTCAACCATACCTTTTTTAATATTACTAATAGCTTCTTTAACATTAGTAGTAACTGTTCCTAATTTTGGATTTGGCATTAAACCTTTAGGTCCTAAAACCTTACCTAATTTACCTAGTAAAGGCATCATTTCAGGAGTAGCAACGATAGTATCAAAGTCAAACCAATTTTCTTTTTCGATCTTTTCTAACATATCTTCAGCTCCACAATAATCTGCTTCACTAGCTTCATCAGCTTTAGTCTTAGTAACAACTAAGATTTTTTTAGTTTTACCAGTTCCATTAGGAAGAACAAAACTACCTCTAACATTCATGTCAGTTTTTTTAGCATCAATGTTTAACTTTAATACTAGGTCTACTGATTCATCGAATTTTCTAGTTTTTAAGCTTTTAAGTAATTTTATCGCTTCAGTAACATCATAATTTTTAGTTTTTTCAACATTACCTAATGCTTCCACATACATTTTACTATGTTTCTTCATAATTTAACCTCCTTATGTGGTGTTTGGATTATCTTTCTTATCTCACGCTATAATAAATAATTATTAATTATTATTCGTTAGTTTCTTCAGCTTCAGATTGTGCTGTTGTTTCTACTTCAACAGATGCACCTTCAGCCATTGCCTTAGCACTTTCTTCCATTTCTTCAAGTGATGCTTCTAATTTAGCAGCTTGAGCTTCTGCTTCTTGTGCTTCTTTTGCTTGTTCTTCAAGTTCTGCATCAGTCATTCCTTTAACAGCTATACCCATGTTTCTAGCTGTACCAGCAACGATTCTAATAGCAGCATCTAAATCATATGCATTTAGATCTGGTAACTTAATTTCAGCAATCTTCTTAACATCATCTTTAGAAATTGTTGCAACTGTACTATTAGCTCCTTTAGTACTACCCTTTTGAATACCAGCAGCCTTTAATAATAGTGTTGAAGTTGGTGGAGTCTTAAGTACAAAATCAAATGTTCTATCATCATAAATAGAAATTTCAACTGGTACTACATCTCCCATCTTATCTCTAGTTGCATCATTATATTTAGTACAAAATTCTTGTAGATTAATTCCTGCAGGTCCTAATACAGTTCCGACTGGTGGAGCTGGTGTAGCTTTTCCTGCTTGAATTTGTAACTTAATTTTCTTTACAACATTTTTTGCCACGAAAAACACCTCCTATAAAATTTTAGTTTTAATTTTTTCGCGAGTGGTATAATGATAATCCTGTAATCTCCCACTTCTAATTTATATATAAATATAAATCGCTTATTCATAATATCATAGATTGCCCTTAAAATCAAGCAATTTCTTATATTTTCAATCAAAAAAGAGCATACGCTCTTATATATTTATTATTTTACTTTTGTTAGGATCAACTAAAATTTTAACAGCATCATCAAGACCACTTGTTAATCTTTCAAAAGCACTTTGGATATCATCTAATGTTACGACATCATCAATGAACTTTTCTAAGTTAATTTTTTTGTCTGCTAATAATTTAATTACCGTATCAAATTCAGCAGGTTTATAAGCAATTGAACCTTTAATATTTATTTCTTTCATTACACCAGCAACTAAAGGTACACTGACATTACTAAGAGAAATTCCTACTAAAATTAAATTACCATTTGGTTTAGCAAATATTATTCCACTTGAAACTGCAGGACTATTTCCACAACAGTCAGCTACTACATCAAAACCATTACCTGTTTTAGCAAATAATTTTTCTGATAGTTTAGGATCTAATGCATTAAACCATTCATCAGCAACTCCTAATTTTACTGCCTTACTTCCTCTTGCTTCATTAGTTTCAGTTAAAGCAACATAGCTAGCACCCTTTAGTTTTAAGAATAATGCTGTTAAAAGACCAATTATTCCTCCACCAATAACTAAAACTTTATCACCTTTTCTAATTCCAGAAATATTTGCAGCTCTTAATGCAACAGCAGCAGGTTCAACCATCGCACCACTTTCATATGTAACATTATCAGGTAAATGTCTTACCATATCTTCACGAACTAATACTCTACCACCAAATCCACCAGGAGTTTCAGTAGTAAGACCAATTGCTTGTGCCCAAGTTTGTGAACAAATTTGTTCATTTCCTTCTTTACATTCTCTACATTTCAAACATGGTGAAATTGGTAAAGCAGTTACTCTATCGCCTTCTTTAAAGTTCTTACTTCCACCATTATCTATAACGATACCGCTAAATTCATGTCCCATAACTAGACCTTTAGGAGCACCAGATACCCAATAATGAATATCTGAACCACAGATACCTGCTTTAATTACATCAATTAAGATATAACCTTTCTTACCAGTTTGTGCTTCTTTATTTTCTATAACCAATTTTTTAGGACCATTTAATGCCGCTCTTCTCATATAATCACACCCTTTATTCTATATATTCTATAATAACATAGTTTTAAAAAAAATGCATTATTTTTTAATGCACTTTTAATAATTTTCTGCTTTAACTTCCATATAACTTTCTTTATGTTTACAAACAGGGCAAACCTTTAATGCAGTTTTACCTTTATAAACATGTCCACAGTTTCTACAAATCCAAATTGTTTCTTCACCTTTTTCAAATACTAAATTGTTTTCAATATTATTTACAAGTTTCATATATCTTTCTTCATGATGCTTTTCAATTTCACCAACTTTTTCAAATAAGAATGCTATTTCATCAAAACTTTCTTCTTTAGCAGTTTCAGCAAATTCTTTGTACATTTCTGTCCATTCATAGTTTTCACCACTTGCTGCTGCTTTTAAATTATCTAAAGTTGAAGGTATCTCTCCTCCATTAAGTTGTTTGAACCACATCTTAGCATGTTCTTTTTCATTGTTAGCTGTTTCTTCAAATATCGCAGCTATTTGTTCATAACCATCTTTTCTTGCTTTACTTGCAAAATAAGTATATTTATTTCTTGCTTGACTTTCACCTGCGAAAGCAGCTAATAAATTTTGTTCTGTTTTACTTCCTTTTAATTCCATAATCTTAATCCTCCTACTAGAAGTATATTATAACCAATAATAAAAGTCAAACTAAAAAGAGCCATAAGACTCTTACATTTTAGTAACTTGAACAAGGTCTACTTCTACAGGAGTTTCTTGACCAAATAAATCGATAAGTACAGTAAGTTTTTCATTTTCTTTATCTTCACTTTCAATCTTACCATACATTCCTTTGAATGGACCATCTATAATAGATACAGTATCACCAACAGTTACATCAGTATTAATTGGTTTAGCCTCTTCTTCTCCATCACCAATAAATTTCTTAACTTCTTCAGGAGATAAAGGAATAGGTTTTGCTCCCTTACCAGAAGAACCAATAAATCCAGTAACACCAGGTGTATTACGAACAACATACCATGCTTCATCACTCATAATCATTTCAATAAGAACATAACCTGGGAACATTTTTCTTACTTTTTCTTTTTTAACACCATCTTTTACTTCAATTTCAGTTCTTTGTGGAATAATAACTCTAAAAATATTATTTTCCATTCCCATACTTTCTCTTCTTGATTCTAAATAATCTTTTACCTTTTGTTCATGTCCACTATAAGCATTAACAACATACCATAATTTCTTATCTTCCATTAGAATAACCCCCTTACAAATGCAAATAAAGCATCAAATCCATAAAAGAATAATCCAAAGAATATAAGCATAACAACAGTAACAGTTGAATACTTAATCATTGTTTTAAAGTCAGGCCATTTAACCATTTTGGCTTCTTTTTTTACTCCTTTGAAAAAAGTTTTAATTTTTTTCATAAATCCCTCCAAAAAAAAACACTTCTTTGTGTGATTAAATAATATCATAATTATTTAATTATTTCAAGTGTTTTTAATAAATATCGATAATATCTTTTATATATATACGACTTCCATCAATAGTTAATAAATAATCATAACTCTTTGATATAATTGTGTAATCATTCTCACTGTATTTAGTTTTTATATGAAATGTCTTTTTATATATAAAATCATTTGTTCTAAACAGTTTGTCTATTTTATTTTGAATATCAAACTCATTTACCTGAATATTATCTTTTTTTTCATATTCAAAATTATTATTTTTAAAAGAATAGAATACTTCTTTGTTATTGTTGACTTTATCAATTTTATTTACAAATATTTTAGGTACTTTTTTATTCATATTGTTTCACCTAAAATATTATATGTTTTAAAAATTTATATATTCTTTTCTTTGTAAGTCCTTTTCTTTTATTGATTCTCTCTTATCGTAGTTTTTCTTACCCTGACAGATACCAAGAGATACTTTAACTTTATTTCTTACAAAATATAATTTTAATGGTATGATTGTGTATCTTTTTTGAGTTACTAGTTCATTTATCTTTAATATTTCTCTTTTATGAAGCAACAATTTTCTTTCTCTTCTTTCGTCATGATTAAACCTGTTGCCTTCATCA
Organism: Bacteroides helcogenes; assembly: GCA_963596555.1. Lineage (GTDB taxonomy): Bacteria > Bacillota_I > Bacilli_A > RF39 > UBA660 > CAG-1000. The sequence goes on along the minus strand of CAVBMP010000084.1, from coordinate 10,182 downwards.
TATTTAGCAATGTACATATTTGTTAAAAAGATTTCTCCATTTTTAACTCTTCCATAGCATTCATTGATATTACAAGAACCTTTTCTAATACTTTTAATTTCAGTACCAACAAGTTCAATTCCTGCTTCATAAGTTTCTTTTATATAATAATTATAATGTGCTTTTCTATTAAGTATTTCCATTTTATATTTTCCTTACTAATGCAAAATCTACTTGTCTTTTTTCTGGATCACTTGCTATACAATGAACTAAAACTCTATCACCATATCTATATACAACCCTTCCTTTTTTAGTATATCCATATAAGTTTTCATTATATTCATATGGGAAAGGTTTTAAATGAGCTGCGATGAATTGCTCTATTTCATTTTTATCTGTTAATGAAAGTAACACTTCAGAATCATCTTCACTAATCATAAAATCTACTCTACCATCAATTCCTTTTTCAATAGTTTCAGCGAAGAATGAATTAGACATCGGTCCATCTATTATTGCTTCAAAAGCTTGACCTATTTTATCTTGCATATAAACTGCATTATAATAGTCATCAACTGCATACTCACATTCATCACTTGTTCTTTCGCATTCAGAAATATGTTCACATACTGTGCTTAAATAAGATGCCCAGAATCTTAAATTTTCTTCACTATAATCTTTTTCAACTAAGAAAACTCTAAATATAGTGTGCACAAGTAGATCAGCCATTCTTCTAATTGGAGAAGTAAAATGACAATACTCTTCAAGTCCTAATCCAAAATGTCCTACATTATCTGGGCTATATATAGCCTTTTGCATACATCTCAATAGTTTTCTACTAAAAATTGTATAATTATCTCTTTCTTTTAAAAACTCTAATAGTTCTTGAATATCTTTACTGCTTGCATTTTCTGGATTTATTTTCTTAGTATAATTTATTCCAAATACACTAAGCATAGTCATAAAGTCTTCTATTTTCTTAGGATTTGGTTTATCATGAATTCTAAATACAAATGGAACCATCTGAGGAATAATCTTTGATAATGCTCCACATACAAACCTAGTATATGCTACATTTGCATAAATCATATGATTTTCTATAATTTGTTCAGACTCTCTTTGTACTCTTGGTTTGATATCGATTAGATTATCATTTTCATCAAATATATACTTTTTCTCTTTAGAACTTTCAAAATTTGTTTTACCTTTTCTATTAAGATTGCCTTCCATTACTTTAGAAATTTTATACATTAATTTAATAATGTCTCTAGTTGGAATATCAATCTCATTACCTGGTTTAATATCTTCTAAATTGTTAAATTCAAGTAGTTTCTCTTTTGTAATAGAATTTTTAAATGCTATATCTTCTATAGTTTCATTTTCTTTTACAGTGTATTTTAATGTAATATAGTCTTTTGTATCTTCAGTGTCTTTATTTTCAATAATGTCTTGAACTGCATCATAATTCATTTTCTTTTTAGATTTAATTACTGATAAATATACATTTTGATTAACAATGTGACCTGCATGATCAATTTCCATTGTACATGAAACAGCGTATCTATCTTCATTTGGATTCAATGAACAAATACCATTTGAAAGTTCTACTGGAAGCATTGGTCCAACTTTATTAGCAAGATAATCTGAATTACCTTTTAGTTCTGCATACTCCCAAATAGCACTACCCATTTTTACGTAATAACTTACATCAGCAATATCTACTGTTACTTTATAATTACCATTTGGAAGAATTTCATCTTGAACAGCATCATCAATATCTTTAGTGTCTTTTCCATCAATAGTTGCTGTTGTGTCTCCTCTTAGATCAATTCTGCCTTTTTGAATTTCTAACTTAATGTCTTCCTCTTTTAATTCATGAGGGAACTTTTTTGCTTCTTCTTTAACTGCTTCTGGAAAAAATAAATGAATTCCAAATTCACTTGCTATCATAGCGATTTGAGTTTCATTACCAGGAGCGTTTTTATGACCAATAACTGAATCTACCTTAGCAAGTACTCTGTCTTTTGAAATATCTTTTACATAATCTAAATGAACAATTAATCCATCAACTAAATTAAACTCACAATCATTAATGTCAACATCAATGTAAAGTGGCAAATCTTTGTCAAGCGGTTTTACATATAGTTTACCATTATCATCAATAACTTCACCCAAACTTTTACCCAAAGATCTTTTAATAATTTTAACTACTTTTCCTTCACTTTTATCTTTATTAACAAAATCTATTAAAACAGTATCTTTGTCATTCGCACCATGAATGTTATTTTTAGCAATAAATATATCATCACCATTCTTGACAAGAAGATGAGCATTTCCTTTTTCATGCATATCTAAAACGCCAGTTATTAATTCATTTTTCTTATAACTATTTCCATTTGCTTGTCTTAAAATGCCATCTCTACATAATTTATCTAACTCTTGCATAAGTTTAGTTAAATCATCAACCGTACTATTCTTTTTAATTTGATCCATTATTTCTATGGGATTTAAATTTCTATTTTCTTTTTCAATAATTTGTAGTATTTTTTCTCTCATAATTAACCTCGTTTCACTAACCTTACTTTTATTTTAACACATAAATTAAAAAGTTCATAAAAAATTATGAACTTTAGTTAGTTTTTTTATATTGACAATATTAATGAAATTATAATAAATGCAAAACCTAATACATAAGTAAGTCTAGTAATAAATTTTTCTGCTCCTCTTTCTTTTGTTTTACCTAAAAGAACAGTATTACCACCACTTATGATTTGTCCAGCATCATTTGCTTTTCCACTTTGTAATAAAACAATTATAATTAACGCAACTGATATAATTAATAATACTTTTTCCATATGTTTCTCCTTGCATGAATATTATACACTATTTAAAATAAATGTGCAAATACTATTTTTCGTTTAGTTCCTCTTCTATTTTTAATAATCTATTAAACTTGCAAATTCTTTCTCCTCTTGATACAGAACCAGTCTTAACAAATGGTATGCCAAGTGCAACTGCTGCATCTATAATAAATGTATCTGTTGTTTCACCGCTTCTATGAGACATAATACATGTATAGTTGTTCTTTTTAGCGAGTACTATTGTTTCTAACATTTCATAAAAAGTTCCTATTTGGTTAGGTTTGATTAGAATTGAATTGCATAAATTGTTATCGATACCATGTTTTAGTTCCTTTTTGTTTGTTACGAATAAATCATCACCAACAATATTTATTTCTTTTCCTAACTTTTCAGTTATTAATTTAAATCCTTCATAATCAAACTCAGCAAATGGATCTTCTATTGAAATTATAGGATAGTTTTTTACTAAATCCATATAGTAATCAAGAAGTTCTTCTTTAGTCATAAACTTATCTTCTATTTTATATGTTCTAGTTTGTTCATTATAAAATGAAGTTGCCGCTATATCAAGTGCAATAAAAACATCTTTTCCAGGAATATATCCAGCAGTTTCTATTGCTTTAATAATGTAATTTAGCGCAGTTTTATTTGTTTTTAAATTTGGAGCAAAACCTCCCTCATCTCCAACAGAAGTTGTAAGACCTTCATTATCTAATAATTTTTTTAAAGCATGAAATACTTCACTAGCACATCTTAATCCTTCTTTAAAAGATTCTCTTTTTGGAACGATCATAAATTCTTGTATGTCTAAATTGTTTTTAGCATGCATTCCACCATTAACTATATTAAACATTAATTTTGGAATTCTATGTTCACGAGAATTTAAATATTCATATATTTCTTTGTGTGATTCAAGTGCTGCTGCTTTAACACATGCAAGACTAACACCTAATGTTGCATTAGCGCCAAGTTTACTTTTATTTGGAGTACCATCTAATTTAATCATTGTTTCATCTATTTCCTTTTGATGAGATACCTCTACACCAAGCAACTTATCTTTTATTAATGTATTAACATTATTAACTGCCTTTAATACACCTTTTCCAAAATATCTATCATCATTATCTCTAAGTTCTAGTGCTTCTCTCGTTCCAGTAGATGCTCCAGATGGCACAGCGGCAATACCTTTATAACCCTTTTCAGTTGTTACTTCCACCTCTACCGTTGGAAAACCTCTTGAATCTAATATTTCTCTTGCTTTTACATTTGTTATTTTACTCATAATCTGCCTCCAATTATTTACATAATAATTATACAATTTTTTTCATAAATATGCTATAATTATTTTATTAAAAAGGAAGTGTGATACTAAATGGTAATAAAACAAATTGAACAAAATGTTTTTGATGAGTTTGCAAAAAGTCATGTACTAAGAAATTTTTACCAAACTAGTGCATATGGACAGTTAATGTCTAAGAATGGATATACTGCTTTATATATTGGTGCTTTTAACGACTCAAAATTAGTCGCAGCTTCTTTAATTTTATGCAAATCAATTGGTCCAAATATCAAATATGGTTATGCTCCAAGAGGTTTTTTAATTAATTATTATGATACAAATTTGGTAAAAGAGTTTAGTAAAAAAATAAAAGACTATTTTTTTATGAAAGGTTTTGCTTTTATCAAAATCAATCCTGAAATTACTTATAATATAGTTGAATATGATACTAAAACTAAAATTGTTAATACTAAAAACAGAGATATAATCAATAATTTAAAAGAAATTGGTTATGATAAACTAAAAGATAATTTATATTTTGAAAGTATGCTACCTAAATATAATCCAATTATTTATTTACCTAATTATGATTTAAATACAATAAGTGATAATATTTCAGAAAAAATGATTTCATATGAAGAAAGAGGTATTAAATTAGTCAACGCTGATAAAAATGATTTAAATTTGGCTTATGATTTTGTAAAGAAAAAAACTACCAATCAATTAAAATATTATACTGATCTTTATGAAATATTTAGTGAGTATAATATGATTGACTTATTACTTGTAAAATTAAATTATGCTGAATATGCAAAATTTATGCAAAAAAAATATACTGATGAACTTGAAATTAATGAACAAATAAATGCAGAATTTAATGAAAAACCTAATGATTCAGAATTATATGATAAAAAAATGAGATCTGATAAAGCAGTTAATGATATATCAAGAAATATCACAATAATTAATAATAGAATGAAAGAGGATACAAACAGTGAAATACTAGGTGCTGCTTTTGTTATAAAATATGAAAACAGAATTAATATATTAATATCAGGTCAAAAAAACGATTTTAATAATTTAGATGTAAAAACTTTTATATTTTATAAAATAATTGAAAAGTATAAAAAAGAAAACTATCTATATTTAGATATGAATGGTATTACTGGAGACATGACTGAATCTAATCCATACAAAGATGTAAACGATTTCAAATTAAAGTTTAATCCTACTACTTTCGAATACATCGGAGAATTTGATTTAATAATAAATAAACCTTTTCATCAACTATTGTGGTCTACAGGAAAAGTTCAAAAGGAATTTTATAAACCAAAAAGAAAATCTCAATAAAAAACCTTCTTTTAACAGAAGACTTTTTTTATACATATTTATCTATATCTTTAGGAACTTTATCATTCACAATCATATCTATTATTTTTCTTTCTTTTTCTTCGCTAACTTCTCTACCTGTAATTTCAGATAATTCCCCTATTATTTCTTTCAAAGTGTTTTCATTTTTGAAATTTCCATCTTGTAATTTTCTTGCTAGTGCAATAATAGTATCTTTATTAACATTAGTTTTTGATTCAATCCTATTTAAAAGATTATCATTCACATTTATCACCTAATCTATTATATGCACTAAATTAAAAATGGACTCAAATATTAGAAATTAAACATTAACCACTCAGGTTTAAGTATCATAAGTAGACCAATAATTAGCATTATAAGTCCACCAATTAAATGTGAATATTTTCCAAATTTATTAGAAATTGCTTTTATTTCTAGTGTTTTCATTGCGATTACAAAAACAATAATATCATCTATTAAGAAGAAGAATACATATAATAAAGAATATAAAATTTGACCAGTCTTAGAAATATCATTAACAGCTAGTATCTCACTAAACATAACAGGTAAACCTAAAGAACATAATAGTTCTATGATATTTACAGATGCTGCTAGTAAAATTATTCCAAGTAAAGCTAGTATAAAAGATTTTTCTTTTACTATTTTGTTTATAGATTTAATAATTTTCTTTCTGTTTTTTGAGTCGACTACCTCACATCCATCATCTTTTTGATTGAATACAGAAGATGTAAATTTCACTATTTGATGTGCACCAAATATTATAGCAACTGTTGAGATAGCAATTCTAATATACACAATTTTATTTAAAAAAACTGCTAAATTTAACCAAGAAATAAGAAACAAGAAATATACTAAAGCAGATGAAACTAAAAATGTTATACCAAGTGCCCACATTCTTTTTTTATTTTTCATTCCAAGCAACATTGAAATTAAAAATATTAGTATCCACATCGCACATGGATTAAAACCATCAACCAAGCCTATAACAATAGCACTAAGTGATATTGAAACCTTTTTAGCATCAACTTTGCCTAAAACTGGAATATTAAATTCCTTACTATCGTATTTGATATTATCTTCACCAGAATCATTTTCATCAACTACGCCTAAATAAATTCCAACTTTATCTTTATATTTTTTATTTTTATAAAAATTAATAGTGTTTTTTATTTCTTCATCTGTTATATCCTCAGTATACCCAGAAATAGTATTATTTCCAATAATTAAATATGGTATGGAATTTGAATTATCATTTAGTATTTTATTTACTTCTTTATATTTTTTAGCATTATCTGTGTCATACCAAATTTCATATTTATGCAATTTGACATTCTTTTCCTTTTCTAAATATTTATTCAGAAATTTTTCTTCTGCTGCACAATGAGGACAACCATCTCCGTAAAATAGATAGATATTTAATTCTTTTTCACTAGCAAAGACAATACTAGGAACAAATGCTAAAAAACATAAAATTATGTATAATATTTTTTTCATACTTCACCTTCCAATATATTAATTATTTCTTCTTTTTTATGTTCCCCACATAATCTTGCTATTTCAATGTCATCTTTATAAAAAATTAGAACTGGTAAAATTTTACCTGGATTAAAAATTTCTACATCATCAAAATCATAATCAAAATCTTCAATATCAAAATCATAAGTATTTTTTATTTTATTAATTACGTTATTCATTATAATACATGATGGGCAACCCAAAGATGAGATTTTTACTACTTTCATACTACTTCAATTTCCTTTCTTGTATTAAATATATTATTTTCATCATTGTTTTTCTACTTAAGAATCTATTTGAGAAAACAGCAATTTTCATTTTGAATCCTGGTATAATTAATAATTTATTTTTAAGTAAACCTTTTATCGCACGATCCACAACAAACTCAGCGCTTTGCTCTTTAACAGAAAATTTAACCTTTGCTCTTTCAAGAAATTTTGTTTTTGAAGGACCTGGACATAAAACACTAATTTTAACATTAGATTTCTTTCTTCTTAATTCTTCATATATCGCCATGGTTAAATTATAAACATATGATTTAGTGGCATAATATGTTGCCATTAAAGGTCCTGGTTCAAAAGCAGCTATAGATGCTACATTTAATATTTGACCTTTATCGTTCTTTACAAAATCTTTTAAAAATAACTTTGTTAGTATGTGATACGCTTTCACATTTAAATCAATCATATTAAGTTCATTATTTAAATCTAATTTATCAAATTCTCCACAAGCACCAAATCCTGCATTATTTATTAATAAATCTATCTTATTTTTGCATTTATCATATAACTTATAAAGATTTTCTTCATCACTTAAATCCATAGAAATTATTTCAACATTAGTATTTAAATCATTTTTAAGTTCCTCTAATTTTGATTTATCTCTAGCAACTAAAATCAAATCATATCCCATATTGGATAATTTTTCAACAAAGCATTTACCAAAACCAGTAGATGCCCCAGTTATTAATGCTCTCATAATCATCACCATAATAATTTTATCATAAAAGTGATAATAATTGAATGTATTTGTTTTTAATATGTATTTTAATAAAAAAAGAAGTTACTATTTTGCAACTTCCTCTGCTCTAGTTTCCCTAATAACAACAACCTTAATTGTTCCTGGGTATTGCATAGTATCTTCAATTTTAGTTTTTATTTCACGAGCTATTTTGTAACTTGTTAAATCATCGACTTTATCAGGTTTTACAACAACTCTTAATTCTCTACCAGCTTGCATAGCAAATGTTTTTTCAACACCTTCTATTTCGTTTCCTAAATGTTCAAGTTCCTCAAGTCTCTTAACATAATTTTCTAATGAATCATTTCTTGCTCCTGGTCTTGCAGCAGAAAGCGTATCTGCAATTGCTACTAACTCTGATATTACATATTCTGCTTTCTTATCACCATGATGAGATTCAATAGCATTAATTACTACTTTATCTTCACCATGTTTTTTTGCGATATCCGCACCTATTTCAACATGACTTCCCTCAACTTCAAAATCAATTGATTTACCTATATCATGAAGTAGACCTGCTCTTTTAGCAAGAGAAACATTCTCTCCTAATTCTGCTGCCATTAATCCAGTTAAATGTGCAACTTCTTTACTATGAGCAAGAGCATCTTGACCATAACTAGTTCTAAATGCTAACTTTCCAATTAGTTCAACTACTTCTGGATCTACTTTTGAAAGTCCTAATTCAAATAGTGCTTCTTCACCTTTTTCACGTATTATTTTTTTATAATCTTCGCACACTTTATCATATAATTCTTCTATACGTGCTGGATGAATTCTTCCATCTTTAATTAATGTTTCTAAGGTAACTTTAGCTATTTCTCTTCTAAGCGGATCAAAAGATGATAGAACTATTACTTCAGGTGTATCATCAATTATTAAGTCTACACCAGTTACTGCTTCGATTGTACGAATATTTCTACCTTCCCTACCAATTATTCTTCCTTTCATTTCATCATTAGGAAGTTCAACAGTACTTACTGTTTGTTCGCTAGTAACATCATTAGAGTATCTTTGCATGCTTGAAACAATAAGTTCTTTTGCCTTTCTATCAGCTTCCAACTTTGCTTCATCTTCTCTGTCCTTTAAATAAACAGCAACTTCTCTGTTCATTTCTTCTTCGACTTTCTTAAGTACCATATCTCTTGCTTTTTCCTTAGAAAAACCAGAAATTTTTTCCAAAAGAGCTATTTGCTCTTTAATAATACTCTCCATTTTTGCATCTTTTTCTTGAATTTCTTTTTGCTTTGCTAATAAATCTTTATCTTTTAGGTCTAAGTTTTTTTCTCTTTCAGTAAGTAACTCATCTCTCTTGTCCAAACTTTTTTCCCTATTATCAATTCTTTGATTTAGTTCATTAAGTTCTTTTTTCTTTTCCTTAATTTCTGCATCAGTTTGATTTTTTAATTTATAACTTTCTTCTTTTAATTCTAAAATGCCATCTCTTTTAGCTTTTTCAGCTTCTCTTTTAGCATCTTGAATTAATTTATCAGCTTCTTTTTGTGCGGCAGATACTTTTAATTTATTAATTATAATCATAATAAAAGCACCGACAAATAATCCAACTACTACAAGCAAAATGGAGAAGACTACATTATCCATATCTTTCCTCCATTACTTCTCTTTCTAGAAATATTTTATAATACTTCTATTAATATTTTAAAGTTTTATTTTATTATTGTCAATGCAAAATTTTTTTAAGATTAAATATTGAAATCATATTTTTTGTGCATTTTTCTTTTTCTTCTTACTTTTTTTACTTTATTTGATTTTAACTTAATGTAAATTAATAATAAAAAAATTATTATAATAATTTTGAAGGACCATAAAAATTTAAATATACTAAATTTTACTTTTTGTGAATAAATTAAATCAAATTTATCTAAAGTTTTATTATTATATTTTATTTCAATATTACCTAACTTTGTACCTTGCTTTGTAAATGGAGTAACATATTTTTCACCATCATATTTATATTCTATATTCTTTGAATTAAAATCATTTTTTAAATAATATTTAATATTTGTATTTGCTTTAATATCAATTTCTTTATCTTTTGAATATTTAGTTGAGAGCGTTGTCACAATTGTATCTTTCTTCACTATGTTTTTATAGCCATAATTTTCACTATAATATTTGTAAGTTTTAACCGCATCTTTTATG